>NZ_JAUBQN010000044.1:0-50785 GCF_036701295.1 Microcoleus harperi Pol14_C6
CAAGTTACTAAAAAAGATATTCATAACTGGTTTGCTCATTGTTGTTACTGTACCTCATGACTATAGTAAACGCTATAGATAGTCTCCACAAGGAGACGCAAGCTTTTACAGAAGGGAAATTATTGGATGTAGAAGATTCTATTTTTTGTTATCTAAAAGCACAAGAAGATAGCCAACAATGGGAGAGTTTCTGCGATAAATACAAGATAAATATTTCACCTGAATTTCAGAAAGTCTTGATAGAGTTGGGAATTAAGAACTGGATCGCGCAGAGTTTTTCAAATCCGAACTTGGGCTTGCCTATTACTACTCCTCAATTATTTACTGAAAAACAATTTTTTAGTATTTATGTCCGCAGCCCCAAAAACAAGGAAGCTAAAGCGGTTGCGGTAGAATTTCTGTACAAAGATGGTTGCATATATATAAAAAATGTAATGCACGATTTGAAACAAATAGAATCTAAATTTCGATTCTTAAGAAGGAAAAAAAATCAGTCCGAAAAATTAATTAACGACCAAAAATATTTTGTAGATCAATCAGAGGATCTGTATATTAGTTGTTATACAGATGATTTTTATACACCAACGTTAATTGGACGGACTGGTATTATTGAAGACTTGGAAAGCGGAGAACTAACAATAGATCGAAAAAACAAAAGTGAAAATAGTAGTAGATTTTTACCTTTGGTATCCCATTACAACAGCGAGATTAAACCTATTAACAGAATCCAAAAGATGATATCTTTGGATTTAAAGAACGAAATATTTATTCAGTATTATGTTCCTCCCGCGCAAAATATCGTAGGAGTGATTAAGAAAGGGTTTAAAGTCTATCATTTGATTGGGAAGAAATATTCAGGAGAGTCAATTCCCACATCTGAGCTGATCGAGCATCCCATCACAGCTTTACATCTTAGTACGCTAACTCACAATGTTTTAAAAATCGGGGAAAACAGTCAATCGTCATTGTTACAAAAAGTAGCACAAGTATTAATTGAAAATTGAAACAAGGCTGAATTTGAATTCTGATTCCAGAAAAAATCCAGATATTTCAGAGATCGGAGAAGATCATCGGATAAACTCACGTCTGGTCTGAGGCCGGAGACAAGTATCAACGTCAGCTAGAAGCCAACCTGCTACTTAGAGCCGATCGAGGATTGCGATCGCCATTTAGACTGGTAACTTGGCAGACCATACGTGTCATAATCAGCGATATTATCTGGTACGCGATCGCCTGAACCTATGGATGCGCTAATCGGCAAAACTTTACAGGGTGGAAAATACACCCTAGAACAAGAATTGGGAAGAGGCGGCTTTGGAATAACTTTCCGGGCAAATCACCGCTATTTAGGACAGCCTGTAGTCATTAAAACCCTCAACGAATCTCTGCGGCAGCAACCCAATTTTGCTGAGTTCGATCGCAAGTTTCAAGACGAAGCGAGGCGGTTGGCTTCCTGCGTTCATCCGAATATTGTCCGCGTCAGCGATTTCTTTGTCGAAGACGGCCAGCCTTACATGGTGATGGACTACATTGCCGGTCAGAATTTGGCAGATGTAGTCGGTTCAAATCATCCGCTGCCAGAAAATCTTGCAATTCTCTACATCACTCAAATTGGGGCTGCTTTAAAAGTTGTTCATCAAAAGGGTTTGCTGCACCGAGATGTCAAGCCGCAAAACATTCTTTTGCGCCAAGGTACTCAGGAAGTCGTGCTGATTGATTTTGGCATAGCCCGCGAGTTTACTCCCGGTGCAACCCAAAGTCACACTAATATGGTGTCCGACGGCTACGCGCCCCCAGAACAGTATTTCGCCCAAGGAAAATATACGCCCGCCACAGATGTTTACGGTATGGCGGCGACGCTTTACACTCTGCTGACAGCACAGGTGCCGGTGGCTGCAATTTTGCGTACCAGTCAGCCGATGCCTTCGCCCCGCGACTTGCAGCCTCAGCTAAGTACGACAGTCAGCCAAGCCGTGATGCGCGGGATGACGGTAGAAGCTCAAAATCGCCCTGCTAGCGTCGATGAGTGGCTGTCGCTGCTGCAGGGGCAGCCTGTTGGTGCAGCGTCGCCGAGCACCGGGCCGACGGTGGCAGTGATTCCGGGACACGGGCCTCAGTCGCCTGCGGGTTCCAGAACAGCGCCTGCTGTGGTGTCTTCTGGGGGAGGCCACCGCAAGGTTTGGTGGATTTTGGGGTTCGTGGCGATCGCACTTATTGTTGCAGGTTTGGTCGGTATTGCTAGGGTTTTCCTCAACCGGCCGTCTTCAGAACCCGCACCGGTGGCCCAGGACGATCGCACTTCGGCCCCTGCAGATCCAGACGCGCGCTCGAGCCCCGCACCAATTCCCGTGCCGACACCAACGCCAGCCCCGACTCGCAGAGAAACTCCAGCACCCGCTGCTGAAACTCCAGCACCCGCTGCTGAAACTCCAGCGCCTGCTGTTGAAACTCCAGCGCCGGATGCTGAAACTCCAACACCAGCCCCAGCGCCAACACCAGCGCCTTCTCCGGAAGCTGTCGAACCCACACCAACGGAAAAACTTGTTGACAAAGAGTTGCCCCCAGATCGATCGCCCGCACCCAGCGAACAACCGGGAACCAATGATCGGAAGACTCCCACAATCCCTGGGTTTGCGGTTGGTACGGCGGAAAGTCAGATTTTATCTGAATTGGGAGAACCCACTGACTCTCAAGCGCGGGGCTATTGGCCAAATACTCGCACCGCACTTTACGAAATATTGCCAAATCGGATTACTCTCGGCTACATTTACGATCGCGATTCGGGCCAGCTAGTACAAACAGAGGGTTCTTTTGCCCAGTCAGTGGACGATTTGGTGGTGCGAACCGCGTTAAACGGGATGGTGGGCGGCGCCAGCAGGGAAATTTTGCAAGGCTTGGGCGACGTGCAGCAACGCCGGAGTAATCGGTTTACGTTTAGGAAGGGTTCGCTCGAAGGGATGATCGAACGCAATGAGCGCGATCGGATTTACATCGGCGTCTGGGACGACAACTTGCATTAATTAGGGATGACGCACGGGTGGTCAGAAGCAGGTTTTTTTTCCTAGATACTTCGTTACAGCCCGCATCAACCGCAAAAAACCCGGTTTCTTTAATCCCCAATCCAAAATCCAAAATCCAAAATCCAAAATCTAAAATCCCTTGACTTGACGCAACACGAAATATTGTCTATGATTAAAGAATGCACGAGGGGCTGTAATGGTTTCGACAGGGTGGCGAAAGCTGCTCCGTGATGCAGGTCGAGAGGGAGTCTACTCTCGTTAATATCGGCTCAAAAAAAATAGTAAATGCGAACAACATCGTTCCTTTCGCTCGCAAAGCCGTAGCTGTAGCCTAAAAACTTCTTGAGCTCGGTTTAGAGTGTATGCCACCTCACTCCGTTAACGGTAGCATAACAACCCCCAACGGATGCCCTAGCTAAACGTTTCTAGTCGGCTAGCTAGGAAAGCAATCACTAGAAAATCCCCCCATTTGGGATAAAGATGGTTCCCGCCCTGAGGATTAGAAGGGATAAACCTGTGAACGATCGGAAGGTAAATACCCGCTTTGGACGGCAGTTCGATTCTGCCCAGTTCCATAAAAAAAGTGACGTAAAATCAATGGTTTAAGCCATTTGAAAGCCACTTTACAGCATTAAAAGGGCCCAGAGTTAACTCTGGGCCCTTTTGTTTGGCATTCAATCTAAAACCTAAAACCTAAAATCTAAAATGGCTCGGCTAAGTAAAAATACATAAATTACCCATCCATTAGCTACGCTGCAGGCTCCTATAATTAGAACTTCACCCTGTCTGTGCGTTCTTGGAGCCTGTCGGGCGATATACTATTAGGCGGTAAAGCATTAAAAATCTTTACAAAGACCCCGATTTCTAAGCCTACTCCTACGAAGGACGGGTGAAAAATTATATGCTGATCGCTCAAAAGCTGGACAAATGAACCCAGGAATTGACTTACAAGGAAGTTTCGTAGAAGCCCTCATGAATTTGGGCTTACCGGCGGACATCGCCCAAGTGCTTTGGCTACCGCTGCCAATGTTGCTGATGATTGTCGCTGCCGTTTTCGGGGTACTCACTAGCGTCTGGCTGGAACGGAAAATTTCCGCCGCCGCTCAACAGCGGGTAGGCCCGGAATTCATCGGCCCTCTGGGAGTTTTAGCACCCGTTGCTGACGGTCTGAAGTTGGTATTCAAAGAAGACATCGTACCTGCAAAAGCTGACGCGCTGCTATTTACCCTAGGCCCGGTAATTGTGGTGATTCCAGTTTTTCTCTCCTACTTAATCGTTCCCTTCGGAGAGCATATGCTGATCGCCGATATGGGGACAGCGATATTTCTGTGGATTGCTCTTTCTAGCATTCAGCCGATCGGCTTGCTGATGTCCGGCTATGCTTCAAACAACAAATACGCCCTCCTCGGCGGACTCAGAGCCGCGGCTCAATCCCTCAGCTACGAAATTCCCCTAGCTTTGGCAGTATTGGCAGTCGTGATGATGTCCAACAGCCTCAGTACGATCGACATCGTACACCAGCAAGCCGGCTACGGCATTCTCGGCTGGAATATCTGGCGGCAACCTGCAGGTTTCCTGATTTTCTGGATCGCAGCACTAGCAGAATGCGAACGCTTGCCCTTTGACCTCCCGGAAGCAGAAGAAGAATTGGTAGCAGGATATCAGACTGAGTACACAGGCATGAAATTTGCTTTGTACTATATCGCTTCCTACGTTAACCTCGTCCTTTCTTGCCTGCTAGTAGCAGTTTTGTACCTCGGCGGCTGGGAATGCCCGATTCCTGTCGAAGTGCTGACAAATGCCCTGGGAGTGAGCGAGACGACTCCTTGGTTGCAGGTAATTACCGGCTTGGTGGGCATTACGATGACCATGTTGAAAGCCTACTTTTTCCTGTTTCTGGCAGTTCTGCTCCGCTGGACTCTGCCGCGAGTTCGGATCGACCAATTGCTAGATTTGGGATGGAAGTTTTTACTTCCCGTTGCTCTAGTTAATTTGCTATTGACCGCAGCTTTGAAACTTGCCTTTCCCTTTGCTTTTGGCGGTTAATTAATAATAGGTAAAGGGCAACAGCTAAACCAAAATAGCTGTTAACCAATTACCTATTATTAATTATCAATTACCAAAAACTCAAGTACAGAGAGAGAACACCATGCTAAAATTCCTCAATCAAGTAGGCGAATACGCCAAAGAGACTCTTCAAGCTGCTAAGTATATCGGTCAAGGGCTATCTGTTACTTTTGACCACATGAGACGCCGGCCGATTACGGTGCAGTATCCTTACGAGAAACTAATTCCTTCGGAACGTTTCCGGGGTCGAATTCACTTTGAATTTGACAAGTGCATCTCCTGCGAAGTCTGCGTTCGGGTGTGTCCGATCAATTTGCCTGTAGTGGATTGGGAATTTAACAAAGAAACTAAGAAGAAGCAGCTCAAGCACTACAGTATCGATTTCGGAGTGTGTATCTTCTGCGGCAACTGCGTAGAATATTGTCCGACTAATTGTTTGTCGATGACAGAAGAGTATGAGTTGGCAACCTACGAACGTCATGAATTGAATTTTGACAACGTGGCCCTCGGACGTTTACCCTACAAGGTTACAGACGATCCGATGGTGACACCGATGCGGGAATTCGCTTATTTGCCGAAAGGTGCGATCGACCCTCATGAAGTTTCCTACACCGATCGCCGCGCCGGTCTGCGTCCAGAGGAAATTATCGAAAAGTAAGTAATTAGTCATTAGTCAGCAGTCATCAGTCATTAGTGAAATAACCAATTATTAATGACTGCTAACTAATGAGTAAAAACGAACAATAGAAAACTAATAATTGAGGATAAAAAATTGTGAATCTAGCTGAAGGGGTTCAAATTGTTTCATTTGGCATACTGTCGGTAATGATGATTGCAGGAGCACTAGGAGTAGTGCTGTTCTCAAATATCGTTTACTCAGCATTTTTGCTGTGCGGCGTATTTACCAGCATTGCCGGCTTGTACCTGTTGCTGAATGCCGACTTTGTAGCAGCAGCGCAGGTATTGATTTATGTTGGCGCTGTTAACGTCTTGATTTTGTTTGCGATTATGTTGGTAAACAAGCGAGAAGATTTCCGCACAATTCCCAACGCTTGGGTGCGTCAAGTAGCAACAGCAGTAGTTTGCGTAGGCTTGTTTGCGCTGTTGGGTACGATGGTGGTTTCTACTCCTTGGGCTATTGTCGCGACGACAGGAGCACCTGCCGAAAGTTCGATCGTCACTATCGCCAAACATTTTTTCACCGACTTTTTGCTGCCTTTCGAGTTAGCATCAGTGTTTTTGTTGATGGCAATGGTGGGAGCCATTGTGTTGGCGCGCCGCGATTTCTTCCCGGATGAACTGTCAAAGAAGCTATCAGAAACACCTGCTTTGAGTTTGCCGGAAAGACCTCGCGAATTAGTTTCTGCCGGAGATGTGTCTTCGCCAGAATCTAAGTAATATTATGGTGCGCTAAGCGCACCATAGTCTTAGTTTTGTAGTAACTTTAGATTGAGACAAAATCGCAAAATTTATGCAACTGCAACTCCAGTATTTCCTGTTATTAGCCGCCGCACTTTTCTGTATTGGTATTTACGGTTTGATTACCAGCAGAAATGCAGTGCGCGTGTTGATGTCGATCGAGTTGATGCTGAATGCTGTCAATCTCAATTTGATGGGTTTCTCCAATTATCTCGACCCTGTACAAATTAAGGGGCAAGTATTTACCGTGTTTGTAGTTACGGTAGCGGCGGCTGAAGCTGCGGTGGGTTTGGCAATTGTTTTGGCGATTTATCGCAACCGCAATACCGTAGACATGGAAGAATTTAACTTGCTGAAGTGGTAATTAATCAATAGTCATCAGTCATCAGTCATCAGTCATTAGCGACCAACTAATGCAGATTAAAGACTGATGACTAAGGACTAAGAACTAATAACTAATGACTTCTAGTAATTTCTAGAGTAATTCTACCCCCGAAATCAGGGATGGGGGCAGCAGGTTTCGAGAGTTGTAGTTTAACTTTTTCGACTAAGGGTAGTTGTAAAAGCGCTTGAGCAATAGTATCTGCTAGGCGTTCGATTAATAAAAATTTGGACTCTTGGACTAGCTTTTGAATCAGAGTAATTGCGCTGCGGTAATCAAGAGTATGTTGAATATCATCACTTTTTCCAGCTTGCGATAAATCCAGCCAGAGAGTAACATCCACTTCAAACCACTGCCCCAAAACTTGCTCTTCCGGCAGATAGCCCGTATATCCGTAGCAGCGAATTCCTGTAAGTTGAATAGAATCCATTTTGCAATAAACTAAAAGTGCGTTGTCTATACCAATTTGTATTAAACCAGATAAAGTTCTCTTTCTCTTCCCTCTCTTTTTGTGCCCTGTTCCTTCTCTCTCTGCGCCCTCTGCGCCCTCTGCGGTTAAATCAGTCTTATTTTATCTTAAATTTCACAACCGTCCTCCTTTCTCCAACTTGTCCAGTAAATCCTCAGCAACTTCATACCATTTCCGCCTAATTTCAGCATCTTCTGGCTTTTCTGTCAAGCTGCGCCCTTGTAATTCGGGATATTTATTGTAATATAATTCATCAACTTTTTGATAGAATATATCTTGCTCAATGTTGAGATTTTTGCGTCGTTTGCCAATATTTTCTTGACGAATTATTTCGGCTTCCTCTAAGGACGTATCGAGAGGTTGCTGGCGCGAAGTAAATTTAGGTAAATCCGGCAACTTTGGCAACGTGAAACCAGATTTGACTACACTAAAAGCTAAAATTCCGGGCACCAAAATCACACTTAAACTCCCTAGGGTTTTCCAAGGAATTAACTTGAATGTGCTGTTGTTATTAACAATTGGAGGATTTTGGTGAACAGGAGTATGATTGCTGGTAGCAGTTTGAGTGCTATTTTTGAACGGGCGGCCGACAAAGTTCATTGTCACCATTTGGGAAATTATACTGCCAATTTGAGAGAGTTTTGGATCTTTGAGTGCTTCGCGGACTGCTTTTGCAGATTGGTAGCGATCGCCCGGTTGCTCTGCTAACATCCGATCCAATACCGTGGCTAAATTTGAGCTGACACTGACGTGCGATCGCCAATCCCAAGTTTTATTATTGATATCGTACAATTTTTGAGGCTTTTTGCCGCTTAACAGTACCAAAGCCGTGACGGCTAAAGCATACAAATCGCTAGCGGCAGAAACTTTACCCAGCCGCATTTGTTCGGCCGGCGAATAACCCTGTTTGCCGATCGCCGTATCAGATTGTCCGTTAAACTGAACTACGGCATTTGCTGCGATTTGCTTAACAGAACCGAAATCAATTAAAAAGGGTAATTTGTCAGCCTCATGCTGAATAATATTATCCGGGGAAATATCGCGGTGAATTAAATTTTTTGAGTGGATGTATTCTAAAACTGGTAAAAGCTGAAATAGCAGTTGAGTAACTTCGGCTTCGGTAAAATTTTTACCTTCCTGCTGGCGCGATCTCAATATTTCTTCGTAGGTTTGACCCTCGATATAATCTTGTACTAAAAATAAAGATGGATTCCCCCCCAAATCCGTTCGCAGGAGTTCTCGAAACCTTGGAATTTGCGGGTGTTGGAGGTGGTAAAGCATACTCGCTTCGCGATCGAACAATTCGGCCGCTTTCGGGCTGTGAACCACCGGAGAAAACTCTTTGAGTACGCAAGATTCGTTGTAGCGATTGATATCTTCGGCGAGGTAAGTGCGCCCGAAGCCACCGCGGCCTAATTCGCGGAGAATGCGGTAGCGTTTTTCGAGAGTCGAACCTGGGGCGAGGAGGGAGGAGTTAGACATAAACCACGGCAAATTGTTCGAGTTGGGGAGTCGCGGAGCACAGTATAGCTCATTGTAGCTAAGTTTGTTTGAATGCGAGGGCGATCGCTTTTTTTTGGGATGGATGAAGGAGAAGGGACACTTTGCTTAAGATGCAGTATCTACAGGATATTGGGTGGGTTTTACCAGCCATGTATGTCGGAAAGAAACAATAATATAACAGCGCACTCTTAAAATCATCCCCACTGCGATCGCGCTTATTCACCTACTTTTTCTGCTAACTTATGCTCTTTGAAAGCTTCTAACAGCTTTCTATTTTAAAATTTAGGTACAATTCGATTTCGATCGCCCTCCGGCCTTCATGGAAAAAGAAAAAGTGCAGAGAATTCAAGGGTAGAGAAGAGTTCTCGCGGGAAGACTAAAGCACATAACCGAAAACCCGAGACTACGCAGAAACTAGAGCAACACGAAAACCGTAGTGTACGGGTCCGTCCGCCCAAGCGCAATTACGCATGGCACTGCGGCATTCATCCAAATAGGAGCACCAGTCGCCACCACGCGCCACCCGCACATGATTTGTGCCAGTTTCCCAGCCAGTTTCCCAGAAACTGCCGTCAGTTGGTGCGCCCTGATAGTTTTCGTACCACCTATCGCTGCACCACTCCCAAACATTGCCGTGCATATCGTACAGCCCAAAGGCATTGGGGGGAAAGCTCCCGACATCAGTTGTTCGTCCGAATGTACCCAGTATTGCTCTGGTTGAGTGTTCGGGCAATCCTAGCTCACAATTGACTAAAGCGGAGGTAGTTTCCCCAAAATGGAATGGGGTTGTTGTACCAGCACGACAGGCGTATTCCCATTCTGCTTCACTCAGGAGACGATATTTTTTCTTGGTTTGTTGGGAAAGTTTTCCACAGAATTCAACAGCATCATACCAGGATACACATTCAACAGGAAGTTGTTCACCTTTGAAATGTGATGGGTTGTTTCCTATCACTGCTTGCCACTGTGCTTGAGTGATCGGGTATTTTCCGGCATAAAAAGCGGGTACTTTTACTTGATGCTGCGGACTTTCATTATCACTTCTAAATCTCTCTGTTTCTGGCGAACCCATCATAAATGTGCCACCGGGAATATATACCATTTCCAGCACAACTGAGTTCCCTAAGTCTTCGGGTAAAAAGTGAGCATAATGATGGTGGCGATTGTTTTCTTTTCCTTCAGCATCAACTGTTATGACATCAAAGTCAAAAGTCGGCAAGTAGTGGTGGAAGTGCCCTTTTATATTTAGTTGATTTTTATGCTTCAGCAGCGAATAGGCTGCAAATTTGACCTCTATTGATTCATCTTGCAGTGCGCCAATTATTAAATCTAAGCCAGTTTCTCCATATTTAATCGCTTCTGAAAGTGCGGTGATTCTGACTTCCACAGCGGGTGATGCCAAACGACTTTTAACGCCGGAAATCCCACCTAAAACGGCGGCACCGAATGGTGCTTGAGATTCACCGCCCTTTACGGCATCGTATTTTCTGGGTTGATTTGGATTTTCTGTCATAATCGGGACTTAGGTAAGTGTCACCCTTCTATCCAGTTGTAGGGTGGGTCAAACTCAGTTCTAGGGTGATTATTCAGGGCATAGAATTCTGACTCACCATACTAATTATGCCAGTTGCGTAAATCTTGTATTACAAATCTCGATGCGTAAATTCCTTCGCATCCTTCCCTACATAACTAGCGGCCACATGACCATCTCCAACAACTCGATACTTATAGGTAATCAACCCCTCTAAACCAACAGGCCCGCGAGGTGGCATTTGCTGCGTGCTAATCCCCACTTCTGCACCGAAGCCGTAGCGGAAACCGTCGGCAAATCGAGTCGAACAATTGTGATAAACTCCGGCCGCATCGACTCCATTTAAAAAAGTTTCGGCGGCTTCGGTGTCTTCGGTAACAATGACATCTGTGTGTCTCGAACCGTAAGTATTGATATGGTTAATTGCCTCTTCCACAGAATCTACTATTTTGATTGACAAAATCAAATCGCTGTATTCTGTAGACCAATCCGCTTCATTTGCTTCGGCAATATTTTCGAGGATGGCGCGAGTTTTTTCGTCTCCCCGCAATTCAACTTTTTTCTGCTGCAAAGCTTCGGCTACAGCGGGCAGGAATTTGGGGGCGATCGCACTGTGAACTAACAAGGTTTCAATGGCATTGCAGGCGGCTGGATACTGGGTTTTTGCGTCTACAGAAATCTCTACTGCTTTCTGAATATCCGCCGCTTTGTCTGCGTACAAATGACAAATTCCGTCGGCGTGTCCCAAGACGGGAATTCGCGTATTTTCTTGCACAAACCGCACGAATGAATTAGAACCTCTGGGAATAATCAAATCTACATATTCATCCATTTTTAGCAGTTCGATTGTTTCTTCCCGCGTGGTGAGCAACTGCACGACTTCTGGATTAACCGCAGTTTCTGCTAATGCTTGATGTATCACTTGTGTCAATACTTCGCAGGAACGTACTGCTTCTTTGCCGCCTTTGAGAATGACGCCATTTCCCGATTTAATTGCCAAGGATACTATCTGAATTAAAGCTTCGGGGCGCGCTTCAAAAATAATGCCTAAAACGCCCAAAGGACAGGTGACGCGCTTCAGAATTAATCCTGTATCCAATTCACGGTGAATTTGCACGACACCGATCGGCTCAGGAAGTTTCGCAACGTCGCGCACGCCCGCGATCGCACTTTTCAACTTGCTCTCATCCAACTTTAGGCGATCGTACAGCGGTTTCGCAATTCCATCCACCTCAGCCGCCTTGCAGTCAGCCGCATTCGCCGCCAAAATATCCGGCGCAGCAGCTTCTAAAGCTTTCGCAATAGCTTCAATAGCTTGATTTTTTGCCTCAGCGGACAAAACTGCCAACTTTCTAGCAGATACGCGCGTTTTTTGGGCAATTTCAATAATAGACATGGCAGTAACTTTTAAATAGTTTTGATTGTTGGGTTTTGAATTTTGAGTTTTGAATTGAATCCCCCGAAATAAATTTAGGGGCGGTTTTCAGTTTTAACAATCCTCAAGGAAATTCTATATTTTTGTTGAGATCCCTTACAGGGATTCGCATTTACAGGTTAAAACAGTGAAGTATAGATAAAATCTCACGATCATTTCCATTTGTCAATAACCTTTGGAGATTATTATGTCATCTCACGCCCCTTTACGCAAGGCAGGGCGATCGCCCAAAGCAGGCATTAAACTGATACAGAAAACTGGCGGAAATCTCGTTTTAGCTTCCGGCGTTACCATCACCATGCTCTTTGGTATGGTGTTAGCGCTATCCTTAGCCTCAGTTTTGATTATCAACAGTCCCGATCCAGTCCTCGGATTGGCGATCGCACTTCCCATAACTCTGATTTTTAACATCGCTGCTTTTTTCCTATCGCCTTACTTGATGGACTTAAGCCAAAATTGGCTGTACAATACTCGCTGGGTTTCCCTAGCAGAAATTGAAAGCCTCAGTCCCGAAACAGCGAAAGTTATTAAAAAGGTTTGCAAGCAGAAAAAACTCCAGCAGCCACGTTTAGGAATTATCGACGACCAAAACCCTACTGCTTTTACTTACGGTTCATTTCCCAACAGGGCTCGCTTAGTCGTCAGTCAAGGTCTTTTCACCTATTTAGACAACGAGGAAATTGCCACTGTTTACGCCCACGAACTCGGTCACATCGTCCACTGGGACTTTGCAGTAATGACTTTAGCTTCGACTTTGGTGCAGATTACTTATTTAATTTACACAACAGCTCAAAGAATGGGTCGAAGTGGTGGCGAAAAAGCTAAAGATGCGGTCGGCACGGTAGCTGCTGTTGCTTATTTGTTTTACATCGCCGGCACTTATTTATTACTGTATTTGTCGCGGACGCGAGAATATTTTGCAGACCATTTTGCTGCCGAAACTACTGGCAACCCCAACGCTTTATCTCGCGCTTTGGTAAAAATTGCTTACGGTATTCTGGAAGAAGGACAAAGAGCAACCGAACCCAGCCGCTTATTAGAAGGAACTCGCGCTTTAGGCATTTACGATGCCAAAGCGGCCACATCTACCGGCACTGCTTACAGGATTACTTCGGAACCGGAAAAAATTGGGCGAGTGTTTTTGTGGGATATGTTTAATCCCTGGGGTTGGTGGATGGAGTTAAACTCTACTCACCCGCTGACTGGTAAACGAGTTCGCGCTTTGAGCACTTATGCCGAACAATTAGGCTTGGATGTTGAGTTTGACATGGGCCGGATTGTCGGCGAAGGCAACGATTTGAGCAAGCGGAGATTGTACGGCAATTTTGTGTTCGATTTACTGCTGTACAGTGCAGAAACTCTGGGGTTAGCGGTGGGTTTTGCGATCGGCATTTCCCTGTATGCTGTAAACCCGATGATGATGGTTGCTTGTCCTTTAATCGCTTTGGGTGCAGGAATTTTGCTGAAGACTTTGGTGATGTTCCCCAATTACGAAGAAGCAGAACACTTGGATATTTTAACCTTAATGTCTGACCCTTATGCAAGTCCTTTGCGGGGTCAACCCGCGCAACTCCAAGGCGAATTAATTGGTCGCGGCGATGCGGGTTATACCTTCGGTTCTGATTTGAAACTGCAAGACAGAACGGGAATGATTTATCTGCGCTATGCTTCTCGTTTTGGGCCAATTGGTAATTTTCTGTTTGGCATGAAACGGGTTGAAAGTTTGATTGGAATGGATGTTACCGCTTTGGGTTGGTTCCGTCGGGGTGTTGCACCTTGGATGGATTTGATTCAGCTTGAAAGCGATAGCGGTACGACGGTTAAGAGTTATCACCGCTTCTGGTCTGTTGTGATGGGTGTAGGAGCGATCGCGATCGGTATTGTCTCGCTATTTATATAATTTCCTGCTTAAAAGTTGAAACGAATAAAGTCCTTACTACCAACAGGTTCATAGTAAAGACTTTATTCGCCTTAAGTCAGGGTTAAGCAGGAAAGCATTCGTGCCAACATAAGCAGTTGAGAGATTAACCTCTTCCTGATTAGAATCCCTGAGTGTTAAACCAGGGGCTTAACTGATGACTGAGGATTGTTAGGTGGTTTAGCTGACTTGAATTCCCGTGTGGAAAACAATTGCTTCAGGTCGATGAATACCGAAAATTGGCTGGTATCTAACAACCCAGAATTAGGCTGTTTTTTCTTCGGCATTTGTTGGCATACAGCACAAATATTGCACATGATTTTAGCTCTTTTTGATGATATAATAGTTGTTCTGGAAATCATGGGCTAGTTGCTTGAGTTCAACGCTGCTAAACGCAGCTTCGCTCAACATTTGCAGCGCTTTTTCTTGACCCCACATCGCGCCCAATCCCATGCCGCCGTAGGCTAAAGAAACAGTCATGCAGTGCATACAAGAAATCGTGTACATCAAGGGTGCAATGGGATGTTCCATGTTGCCGCCTACATCCGTGGTGCCGCGGATATCTTGCATCAGGTAAACGCCATCGGATCGCAGCGCATTGTAGATGTTTTGCAGCACAACATCTGGTCTGGCTTGATCGTGAATGGCATCGAATGTGGTAATCAAATTGTAGCGATCGCACTCATCCAATGTCGCGGCATCCTTCACCTCAAACTGGATATTATTCAACTTCCGCAATTGCGCTTCGGTGTTGGCTGTGGCGATGGCTTCTCCCGAAAAATCGTAGCCTGTGAATCGGCTATTCGGAAAGGCTTCAGCCAGCTTGTTGAGTGCTCGCCCGCTGCCGCAGCCGACATCTAGCACCTCAATACCCTTTTCCAACGCTTCGGTAAGCCCGGGAATTAGCGGCAGAATGTGGTCAAATAGAGCAGATACAACGGTTTGACCGCTATCTTCTGCCATCACGGCATGAAAACGTTTGAACTCGGAGTAGGGTACACCGCCGCCTTTGTAGAAACAATCGATAATCCGATCTTCCACCGATGCCAACACCGGAATGAATTGAGCAAAGGGGGCAATGTTGTCAGAAGCCGCAGCCCGTGTCAGGAATGCTGCATATTCTGTCGGCAAAGTGTAGGTTTTGTCGATCGAATTATAATCCACTAACCGACCCGTTACCATTGCACCGAGCCATTCCCTCACGTAGCGTTCGTTCAATCCGGCAGCATCGGCAATTTGTTGACTGGTAGAGGGCGGCAATTCTGCCATTGTGTCAAACAGTTCGGTGCGATGCCCGATCGAAATCATGACGGAGAGTGCGCCACTGTTGAGAATGTCCAGCATCCGTCCGGCGAATGCTTCTGCTTTGGTTTGATCGAATGTTTGTGTCATCATAATTTAAGCGTGATGGTATTCAAAAGTTTCTCTTTGGAAGATTGGATGTTGCCAGGGGTACGAGCGTCAGATTCCTGCCCGTCAATTCAACATTTCACCTATCTGTTCTTGCACCCAAATTTCAAACAATTCTCGCAGCAAACGTTGACGCATCGCTAAATCGAACTGAGCCGGAATCAATGTTTCTAATCTGACGATCGCCAGCCATCCTTCTATAGGGATAGGATGCCAAAGCTGAGCGGGCCGGCTTATCGCCAAAAGATGCGCCAAATTCGGGTGGATTGTGTCGAGTTCGGCCGGGCCAACGATTCCATTGACTTGAGCTTCTGGGCCTTGGGAATACTCGCGCGCCAGTTCGGCAAAGGATTGCTCTTTTTCTTGAATCCGAAAATACAGTTCTCGCGCAATTTCTGCGTCTTTAACCCGAATCAAAGAATAGATGACTCGATCTAGCGATCGCTTGCGCTGCAGAAAATAGGACTCTAGTTTGTGATGCCAATTTTGGTGTTTGAATTTCTCAATTTTGAGCAGTCGCAGAATGAAAACAGTCTCTAAAAATTCCCGACTCATCCCGTGCTGTTTTAGCCAAATTTGTTGTGTGGTTTCGTTCAGCAGTTGATTTTGTTCGTAGAACTGCTGGCTGGCATTCACGATTTCTTCAGCGGTGCAATCGATGGGGGCGATCGCTTCATCAATGATGCTCTCGCGGTATAATTGGGGCAGCATTTGGTAGCTGGCAAGTCGAGGAACTATCTCCTCCTCAGAGATGGTGCGATTGCGGATTTGTAATAAAACTGCGGTCATAACTGTCTGGCTTCAATTAAAGCCATTTGAACGAACAACTGATAGGGTAAGGTGCACCCTGTACACCCTACAGATAGAGTTTTTACATCCAGGATTTTCTAGTTGGGAATCGGAGTCAAGGTAACAGAGTAATTAGTGTTACCTGTGAATTGAGAGGCTTGAAGATAGTAGTTAGTTGCAGGAGCCAAGTTTTGGACAAATCCTTCGGAAATAGTGCCTCGCTTAACCACACTTCCAATTACCTCACCTGCATCGACGGCGCGATTGTTGTTTTTGTCTTGAATCAATCGGAGATCGGCATCAGCGCTGAGATTATTGAGACCAAAGTGATAAAATCCCTGGGTATTGACAGCGAGATGGATAGTATCGGTGGTGTCGGTGTTACCCACAGAACCTTGATGAGTTCTTGGTTTGTCGTTGGAAAAGACGGCACCGAAATCATCTTCTACGGCGAGGACTTTGCTGGGTGTTCCGATCGCGTCAGCCGATACTCTCAAATTGTAGGGAGTATCGTTGAACGCACGGTTCCGATTGACTTGCACCACGTAATTGCCTGCATCAACGTCAGGAACTGCTGAGGACAAGTTGATTACTTCATCCAAACGCAATCGATCGGAAATAGCAATTTGCTTATCGTTACCATCAACTAAGCCATTGCCATTGAAATCGCGAAATAGTTGAACATTCAGATCGTCGGTCATACCAACCAGCCCAAGGTTGATATTTTTATCGCTATCCAGACGGAAACTGTAGGTGTCTTTGCTGTTGAGATTACTGATAGTCCGGCGCGGAACTACTACGGCACTATTAGATGGCAAGGTACCAAGGTTAAATTCAGCCATTTTATTTCTCCTTAAAGTGTAAAGGGATGAGTTAATTTGCTGGTTGTTTGCTTAACTTGATATCAATCTAACGAGGCGATCGTTCCGAAAGCGTTCCGAAAGCGTTTTCGAAGCGTTCCCAAAGCATCCAAGCGCGATCGTCCGCACGAATTTAAGGTTTGAGAACTTCCGCACACCAAACGCGATCGAAGGGAATTCCAGCTTTACCGTGGGCTTCTCGAATCACTTCCGCATCGGGTGCATTCAGTTCGCACACCACACGAGTTTTATCCAGCGACGCATAGGAACACCCATTCAATACCCCGTTCCTGATAGCACGCTAAAATTAATCGATTGGCTTCGTTCCACTCTTCATCGGTAAAGCAGTTCGGATAGCTTCCCTCCCACACCTTGAGGATTGGTTCGTTCCATAGGGGTGGCACACCTTCAGGTTCAATAACTTGGGCCGTCCAAACCTTGCTAAATCCAACATCGGCTTGGCGATAAGCTTGTCGCACAGACTCTGCATCTGGTGCCTCAAAGGTGCAAATCATGCGATCGCGATCGGCTGATAGTAAAGAGTAGCGCCACGTGGCATTTCTTGCCCCAAGACAGTCCAAAACTCGCGTATCAGCTAACATTTCTGCCGTTATTGGTTGATCGGTAACGGTTTCAACTTTGATGAGAGACATAATTACTTCCTCTTAATTAGTAAGGACTGTTGACTATTAACTGTTGACTATTAACTGTTGACTGTTAACTAATGACTCATGACTAATTGTAGCGATTGATGATTTTCCCCATTCTCACCGCAATTTTTTCAGCGCCTCGCAGTGGACAAAGTGAGCGAGTTGTCACCCCCCTAGCATAAACGTGGGTAAAGTCTGCTCTACGATCGCATTCTCAGCCCATCTGTAAATGATAGTGCGAGCGCACAAAGATATCAGAAAATTAAGTTCTTGCCTGATGGATCTCTTTAGCAGTCCTCAATCCAGATGCTAATGCGCCCTGCATCCATCCCCTCGTAGTAGAAGTGTGTTCTCCAGCAAAATATACTTTACCTTCCGACTTTCCAAGTTCATCAAAAAACCTTTTTTCTTGCTCTTCAGTCGGGTATGCCCAACCTGACCTCGACCAAGGATCTTTAGCCCAAGAATAACTGGTCATCTTGCCCTGATAAGCACTTACACCAGGGAGAATCTTTTCCCATCGCTGTAATAATTGAGGCAATTGTTGCTCTGGGGCGATGGCATCCATAGCCAGGGCATTTTCCCCTTTCAGATAAACTTCCAAAATACCTGTTTTTCCAGGAAAATCCCAACTGGGTTGCCACAGTTCTTCAGGACGATCTTCAAACAAACCCCAACCATTCAATCCTTCTTTTTCCCAGAATCGTTCGGAGAATTCAACAAACATTCGTGTCGCTGCGCGATAGTTATAACCCCCAGCGATAGCAAGCTGTTTTTGAGGTGATAGTGGAGGCTGAAAGTTGATCTGTCCCAAGACTGGCAAGGGAACAGTACATACTACGCAGTCTCCAGTGTATTGCTGTCCTGATTGGCACAAGACTTGAACCCCTGAAGAAGTTTGTTCAATGCGAGTAACCGCAGATCCTAGATGAATTTTATCAACTAGAGCGGTAGCAAATGCTTGTGGCAATCGATCTGAACCTTGAGCAATTTTAGCAACTTTTGATAGGTCTCCACCCGGTATAATTTTAGCTAAATCATCAGCAGGAATCAGAAGACGTTGCCCATTTTTCACGGAAATGTAAAGCCCATCTGGTGGTAAAAAACGCTTCAGAGTCAAACCAAAATGTTGAGCATAGCCAAGTGTTAAATTGTGATCGGATGGAATTCTTGCTGCTCCTGCTTCTACAAAATGATTATCACTAAAATTGCCTCGCAAGGTCAAAACTCTCCCTCCTACTCGCTCGCGGGCTTCTAAAACTGTTACTGTATGTCCTGCTGCTGCTAACTCGTAAGCGGCAACCAAACCAGACAACCCGGCTCCAACGACGACGATCGCTTTCTGAGAGGATAGTCCTTTCTCTAATGCTCCTGGAGTTCGAGAGTTTTGAGCTTTAACTTGAGCATGGGCTATTGCGGCACCAAACGTTACAGCGCTACTTAATAGAAATTGACGGCGATTCATTTTAAACATAGCGGTCTAGCCAATAATTACAGTAATACTAAAGGTTTTGCATAATTTAGCAAAAAAGAGGAATATGAAGCAATTATCAAACAAGCTGAAGAGTTTAAAAAATTAGATGAGCGATATGAATAAAAGTAAAGTTTCCTGTGATGAAAACGATCTCTAATTGCAGTTCGCTACAACTAATGACTAATGACTAATAACTAATGACTAAATCTGTTCGATCGCCCGATCAACCTCGGTGCAAGCGCGGAAACTCAGCGCGGTTCGATCGATCCGATCGCGGTGCGATTCAAACAGCGCGATCGCCCCTTCTCGATCGCCCAAAGCTAAAGCACCCTGAATCAAAATTGCCCAAGCCAGAGCAATCTCGCTGGGATGATCGACCGTCTGAGCAGCTTCTAAAGCAGTTTCAGCGCGGGCTGTTGCCAAAAGAGGTCGATCGCACTCTAGATCGACTTGGGCGGCCCCAATCAGCACGTAAGACAGCATCCGTTTGGCATCCACCTGCTGCAAAGTCGCGATCGCCCGATCCAAACCAGCATCGGCTCCAATTTGCTGAAGCTGATAGTTTGCTAAAGCTAAAAGTGCCTGGGCGATCGCACCTTCACTGCCTTCGCCTTTAATTTTGGCGGAGACGATCGCCATTTCCTGACAATAAGGCAATGCCGCCGCCGGATCGCCCGCTTCCAGTTCCGTCATCGCCAAATAGCTGAGGTTATAACACTCGCACCACCGATCCTGCTGGGCCGCAGCTAATCGCCACGCCTGTTGCCACAAAATTCGCGCTTGGGCATAGTTCCCGTGATGGCGCTGTACAGCCCCCAACCCTTGGCCAATTCCGATGTTATTCAAGCCAACTCTCGCCGCCAGAGACTCTGCCTCTAGCAACAATGCTTCTGCCCGCGTCATTTCCCGTCCAATTTCAGCCAAGCAAGACCCGCTATATGCCAGCAATCGCACGGCAGTAGCTGGACTGGATGCCCGACTTGCCTCTGCTGCCCGCAGCGAGTGTTGGTGAACGTTGGCGAAGTTGCTGCGATCGAAATGCAGGATCACCAATGCCTCAAGTCCCGTGGCTTCTGCTTCTTCTAAACCTAGAGCATTGGCTTCATCGATTAAGCGGTGCACCTCGCTGTCGAGTTGAGAAACTCGATCGCCCGTAACGCCTGCGATCGCGCTAACCCGCAGCAATTTTAAATGCAATTGAATGCGAGTGCGATCGTCAAGTCCTTGACACTGCTCAATCCCAAGTTGAGCTAATTCTGATGCTTCCGCGTAAGCAAACAATTTCAAGCAACGTTCTGCTGCCAACAAGGCGCTAGACGCGGCTAATCCGCGATCGCCCCCCAGCGCTGCGTGACGGGCAATATCGCCAGCCCATGCGCCGTCTGGTGTGGAGAGTTGATTCAATTTATGGGCAATTTGCAAATGTATCAAATGGCGACGCGGTTGTGACAACTGCCGGTAGACAGTCTGACGCACAATATCGTGAGCAAAGTCATAGCCCATTTCGTCACCGAGAGAGGCGCTGGGACGGATAATGGTTTGTTGTTCGAGCTGTTCGATCGCCATCAGCAATTTCGGCAGCGGATAGTCTGCCACATGAGCCACCGCTGTCGGTTTGAAGCTCCGCCCCAATGCAGCAGCCCAAGGCAAAAATTCGCGAGCCATGTCATCCAATTGGTTGAGGCGATCGCGGATCAAAGCCTCTAAATTATCAGCATGAGTAGACCGATCCTGGGACAATGCCCGGGCAACTTCCAGCGCAAACAGGGGATTCCCGCCACTATCGATAAATACGCGATCGACCGCTTCTGGAGATAGTTCTAACGGATTAACCGCTTGCTGTCTGCGAATCAATTCAGCCGTTTGTTGTCGATCGAAAGGATGCAATTCCAGCGTTAGCAGCCGTCGCTCTCGTCTGAGTGCCTGCATCACCCGCGCGATGCCCGCATTCTCCTCTAGTTCCCTGGAACGCCCGGTGCAGGCGAATAAAACCGGCTTGTGACTCAGCAAGCGGATGGCGTAGTGCAGCAATGCCGATGAAGCTTCATCGATCCACTGAATGTCATCGAGAATGACGATTAACGCAGCCTCACTGGCAGATTGAGCCAGCAATTGTACCACCGCATCAAACAAATGACTGCGATCGGGCGGAGCTTTTCCAGCTTGAGCGAGCTCTGGGAGCAAGAAACCTAGCTCCGGCGGAATGTTGAGGGCGGGGGGAATCACGATCGATCGCAAAGCATCAATCCAGATACCGTAGGGTCGCACCATCTCGGCGGCAAACCCGCGTCCCCACAGCACTTGCACCGCCTGTGCCGTCGATCGCAGCTCCTCCAACAAGCGAGTTTTGCCGATTCCGGGTTCGTCCGCGAGCAAGAGCACTGGCGATGCCTCAGCGTGAGCGATCGCGCCGCAGTTCCCAAGCAGTATGGGGTTTGCCCACTGCTGAATCGATGCCCATTCGCGATCGCGCCCCACTAGAGGCGACAAAGCCAAAGGCGAGGGAAACAAAGTCGTTTGGGGCGGCCCGGCGGACTGAGAGGATGGTTGAATGTCGGGCGCTGCGTCTTCCAGCAACAGTTGCTCGTAGAGCTTGCGAGTGCTCGCACTAGGGTCAACTCCTAGTTCCTCGCGCAGCAAAGTCATGCAGCGATGGTAGACTTGCAGTGCATTGGCGCGATCGCCGTTCAAATGGTGCGATCGCATCAAAGCTGCGTAGCTGGTTTCGTGCAACGGATCGATCTCCAGTAAGCGCTGTGCAGAGCGGATTGCAGCCCGATAATCACCCTGAGCTTCCGACAGGCGAGTCAGAGATTCGAGCGCATGGAGCAATTTCTGTCGCAGGTGTTCGCGCTCTGGAAAAATCCACTCATCCTCACAACTCGGCAGCAAATCACCGCCGTAAAGTGCGATCGCTTGCTCCCAGGCTGTTCTGGCACCGTTAACATCTGCGGCTCGTTCCGCTGCTTCTGCTGCGGCGAATGCCCGTTCAAACTCAGCCACGTCCAGCACGAAAGGCGCATGGGGATTCCATTGCAGGGTTTTGGCATCCGTCAGCAGGTAGCGATCGGCATCGGGGAGTCCCTGACGCAGGTGATGCAATTCCCGGCGCAAGTTGGTGCGAGCTTGGGCCTCCGTTGAATCTGCCCAGAATTGAAAGGCAAGCCGCTGACGGGTTTGCGGGATATCGCGGTGCAGTACCAGGTAAGCCAACAAAGCTTGCGGGCGCTCTGCGGTGACACCGACAACCGGCTTGTCTGCACAGGAAAGGCAGAATCCGCCTAGTAGTTTGATATCTAAGGTAGAAAGCATATAGCTAGATCTTATTTGTGGTTTTAATCCATGCTCCGGCGTGTCAACTTCAGGAATGTCAGCAGGTGGCGATCGCTAATTGAAATGACATTGCTATACTATGTTATCCGCGCGGCGGTCTGTTTGAAGCTACACTTTTGTATTCTTAATATAAATGTAAGATAGATGCGGTACGATCGATTTCACTACGGCTCTCAATCAATGCAATTAACAAGGCAAACATGACCGCAAAAATTGCTACTATCATCCTCTCGTTTATACTTTTGATTCTAGCATTCAGCAACGCGCTTTCCAAAAAACATTTTTTAAAACTTTTCCCTGACAGTAAATTGTCCAATAATAAATTAACATCTAAATCTACAATCTTGACCGCCCAAACGGAAAATATGGAGAAAAGAAACACCGTGCAAGATATTATCGATGACAGCGCAAAATTAGAAAAACTAGCTGGCGACTTCCAATTTGTAGAAGGTCCAATTTGGCATCCAGACGGCTTTTTGCTGTTCAGCGATATTCCCGCCAATATTATCTATAAATTCGCTTCAAATCAGCAAGTTGATGTATTTCGCCGCCCTTCGGGAAAAGCCAACGGGAATACTTTAGACAAAGAAAACCGCTTAATTACTGCCGAACACGAAAATCGCCGCGTATCCCGCACAGAAAAGGACGGCAAAGTTATCGCATTGGCGGATAGATACGAGGGCAAGCGGCTCAACAGTCCGAACGATTTGGTTGTTAAATCCGACGGCAGCATTTATTTTACCGATCCGTCCTACGGTGTTAGTAAAGAGCAGGAAGAATTGGGTTTTTACGGTGTTTACAGGCTGGCCTCCGACGGGAAATTAACTCTGCTGGTTAAGGATTTGGTGCTGCCGAACGGCATCGCTTTTTCACCAGACGAGCAAAAACTTTATGTCAACAATTCGGAAGCGGGATACATTGCTGTTTTTGATGTAAAGCCGGACGGAACTGTTAGCAACCAGCGGCTTTTTGCGGAGTTAAAAGATGCCGCTACTAAAGGCGGAGTTCCCGACGGTTTAAAAGTTGATTTAGAGGGAAATGTTTACAGCACCGGACCGGGGGGAGTGTGGATTTTATCGCCAGATGGCAAACTTTTGGGGAGGATTTCTGTACCTGAGACGGCGACTAATTTGGCTTGGGGAGAAAGCGATCGCAAAACGCTTTATATTACGGCAAATACAAGTCTGTACCGGATTCGCCTTAAAATTGCGGGTGTGCGGCCTGGAAAATGATCTAAAATCGGGCGAAGTTGAAAGTAAAGCGGTTTTTATTAGGGGTAATTGACCGGGCATGATATAATCGTATGTTTGAGAATCAGTCATTCCCGATTCTTTAATCTCGAATCTCAAATCTCTAATGGTATTAATAGCTCGGTTGCACAAATTTCTAACTGCTACAGTCGATCGCAAATCCCGATCGCACACAATATTTTGGTTGACTTTGAGCTTGACATTTGCTGCACTTTATGGTTTGTTAGGACTCAAGCAAGCCTTCAGTGCCGAGTATATGGTGCAAGACGATGCGAGGCAGCACGTTTTCTGGATGATGCGGTTTGTCGATCCTGAATTATTCCCCAACGATTTCATTGCTAATTACTTTCAATCAGTCGCCCCCGCCGGATACAGCACGCTCTACAAATTAGCGGCAACAGTTGGCATTCATCCGCTATTTCTTCACAAAATATTGCCGCTATTTCTCGGCTTAATCTCGACTTATTACTGTTTTGGTCTTTGCCTAGAAATGCTGCCAGTGCCGATGACTGGATTTATTGCATCTTTGCTGTTAAATCAGCATATGTGGATGACAGATGATTTGGCTTCAACAACGCCAAGAGCTTTTATTTATCCGATATTTCTGGCTTTTTTATATTATTTGTCGCGCAGTTCGTTGCTGCCTTGTTTGGGAGCGATCGCCCTCATCGGACTATTCTATCCTCCTTACGCCTTGGTTGCTGCTGGAATTTTAGTTTTGCGGCTGCTATGCTGGAAAAACGGCGGTTTGCGCTTGTCGGGCGATCGAACTAATTACCTATTTTGTAGTAGAGGTTTGGGAGTAATCTTTTTAGTAATGCTGCCCTACGCCTTAGATAACTCTGAATTTGGCCCCACTTATACCGCAGCGGAAGCGAAGCAAATGGCCGAATTTGTCCCCCGCGGCAGAAATGCTTTTTTTCATTCAAATCCTAAAGATTATTGGTTGACAGGGCGGGGCAGCGGGATGTTTCCCAAGTCGCTGTTTACGCCTGTAACTCACTGTGTCGGGCTGTTATTTCCGCTGCTGCTGTTTTTGCGATCGGCTTTTCCCTTAGCAAATCAGATTCAAAGCAAAATCTGGCTTTTGCTTCAGCTATTTTTAGCATCCTCGGCGATGTTTTTTGCGGCTCACGCTACCATTTTTAAGTTGTATCAACCAGGTCGCTATACTGCCTACAGCTTGCGATTTATTGTTGTGTTGATAACTGCGATCGCCCTCACTTTAATTATCGATGGAGTCGGTCATTGGGCAGCAACAAGCGCAACAAGATTTCATGTAAAAAACCTAGTTGCACTAATTACGACAGCGACCATCGCTGTCGCAGTCGTGCTTTATCCCTGCTTTGCCAAAAAATTCCCTACAGTCGGGTATGTAGAAGGTAAAATGCCGACTTTGTACAAATTTTTTAAGCAACAACCTAAAGATATCCTGATTGCTTCGATCGCGACCGATACGGATCATTTGCCAACATTTAGTCAGCGTTCGGTTCTGGTGGCAAAAGAATATGCAGTGCCGTATCAGAAAGGCTACTACAGCAAATATAGACAGCGACTTAACGATTTAATTCGCGCTCAATACACTCCCGATCGAGCTGTATTGCAAAGTTTTATTAATAGCTATGGAGTTGATTTTTGGATGCTCGATCGCAATGCTTTGACTCTTCAGTATATAAAGGATGATGGCTGGCTAAATCAATTTGATTCAACACCGGAGGCGAGGCTTTATCTCGAACAAGGAAAAATTCCCGCCTTAGCTTCAGCAATCACAAGCTGTGCTGTTTTTCAAAATGAAATTGTTGTGGTTTTGGATGCGTCTTGTATTGTGAAATAAACTGGAGTTAGGACGGCTCACACCCAGAAAAAAATACCATACCATCCCCGAACTGAGAACGAGAAAAAAATCGACTTTATTGACTAAAAATATTGATTTTTAGGTTAAACCGGAGGCAAGAAACCCAGTTTATGACCCAAGAATTAATAGTTTAGCGATTTGTAGTGGCAATCCCCTTGCGGTTGCCACTCCTGATGAGTGATGTTGCGGATATCGGGCAATTAAATAATCTCCGCAATCACAGGTGAATATAGATCCGGGGTCAAGTTCGCAGACAATGAAAATTGCACAAAAGCTCGATCGCCAATTATCTCTTTAACAAAAACATGGCAACACTTTACGTCAACCCGCAAACAGGCAGTGATGCCGCAGCGGGAACCCAATCGGCCCCATTCAAAACTATAGCCCGCGCGATCGCCCGCGCTGCATCGGGAAGCACTATTGAGTTAGCACCGGGAATTTACAGCGCTGCTAGTGGCGAAAAATTCCCCTTGGAAATTCCCTCTGGAGTAAAAGTTATGGGCAATGAAGCTAACAAAGGTAGAGGCATTCTGATTCAAGGCAGCGGCAAATTTGTCAGTCCCACCGCTGCTGGTCAAAATATCACGATACTGCTAGCAACTAATTCGGAATTGCGCGGAGTAACTGTTACTAATCTCGATAGTGGCGGCACGGGAGTCTGGATTGAGTCAACTTCTCCGACTGTGGCTAACTGCACTTTCACACTTTGTAAGGGCGAAGGCGTTTTTGCCGCGGGCACTGCTAATCCTGCGATTCTAGACAACATATTTGTGGAAAACTCATCCGCTGGGGTGATTGTGGCGGGAACTGCTAAAGGAGCAATACGGCGCAATGTTTTTCAAAAGACGGGTTTCGGCATCTCTCTGCAAGCTCAGTCGGCTCCTTTGATTGTTGATAACCAAGTTTTGGAAAATCGCTCCGGTATCGTTTTAGCGGGGGAATCTCAGCCTGTTTTACGCAATAATCGCATTGAAAAAAATACCGAAGACGGTTTGACTGCGGTGGGGAAGTCGCTGCCAGATATTGGTACTGCTCAAGATTTGGGCGGCAATATTTTTCAGAATAACGGTGAATTAGACTTGCAAAACGCGACTGGGGTTAAGATTTCTGCAGTGGGAAATCAGCTCAATTCTTCGCGGGTGAAAGGTTTATTTGATTTGGGCAATGTGACGCCAACTTCGGCTCCTGGCAAGCTACAGTTTAGCGACATCAGCACGCATTGGGCTAAGGATTTTATCGATCGCTTGACAAAGATGAATATTGTTAGTGGGTTTCCCAACGGCACTTTTCAACCTTACGAGATTGTAACTAGAGCTCAGTATGCGGCTATGCTGGCGAAGGCGTTTGAATTGGTGCCGCGCCGCGAGGCGACGGTTTTTAAGGATGTGGCGGCGGATTTTTGGGCCAAGGGAGCGATCGACCAAGCTAATCGAGCTGGCTTTTTGGCTGGATATCCAGACAGCACGTTTCGCCCGGAGCAGAATTTGACTAGAGTTCAGGCGATCGTTTCTTTGGTAAGCGGCTTGCAGTTGGCGGGGGGCAACCCCAATTCTTTGAGCGTTTATGTCGATCGATCTCAGATTCCCAGTTTTGCCACCGACGAGATAGCAACCGCCACAGAGCGCAAAATCGTGGTCAACTATCCCGCGCGCGAAAAGCTTTCCCCCGCCCACGACATCACCCGTGGCGAGATATCCGCCCTCATCTACCAAACTCTGGTAGCCACAAACCGAACCGAGCCCATTAACTCTCCCTACATCGTCTGAGGGAATTATGAGACAAGGGAGAGGATAACTTGGGGTACAAAGAACCAACCCATATCCCCTCGCCCTTGTCACCGATTGCCTCACTCTTACCCACTCTCACCCACTCCCACTCTCCCAAGTCTTGATTTGCGAGTACCCTAATCGTTTTATGATTAAACATTAAGAAATTAAGCAATCCTTAAGGTTCGAGTGTCAGATTATGGCTAAAATTCAATTTTCTCGGGGTATAGACGAAGATGTTGTGCCCGAAGTGCGCCTAACCCGTTCTAAAAGCGGAGAGCAAGGCACTGCCACGTTTCTCTTTGAAAATCCCAAAGCTCTCAGCAGCACCAGTACCGAAGACATTACTGGAATGTACCTGATCGACGACGAAGGCGAACTCCTCACTCGCGAGGTTAAGGCTAAGTTCATTAACGGTCAGCCTGCGGGTTTGGAAGCTCTTTATATAATGAAAAGTTCCGCCGAATGGGATCGATTTATGCGTTTCATGGAACGCTACTCGGAAGCTAACGGTTTAGGATTTAGCAAGGCATAATGGGTAGTTGGTAATTGGTAATTGGTAATTGGTAATTAGCCGATCGCTGGTTGCCGGTTGCCGATTGCTTAGAAGAAGAAACTATGACGCAAATTCCTCACCCCGACTTATCTAAAATAACCGTAAACTGCGCTATCATTACTGTTAGCGACACGCGCTCCGCTGAAACTGACAATAGTGGCTTGTTAACTAAGAAGCTGCTAAAAGATGCGGGTCACTCGGTGGTAGCTTACACTGTTGTTAAAGATGATGCGGCCAAAATTGTATTGCAAATGCAGGCTTTTTCCCAGCGTGAAGATGTGGATGCAATCATTTTTAACGGCGGCACGGGCATCGCTCCGCGAGATACGACTTATGATGTGATGGAGAGTTTGCTAGACAGGATTTTACCAGGATTTGGTGAGATATTTCGGTTTTTGAGCTATCAAGAAATTGGTTCGAGGGCGATCGCCTCTCGTGCAGTTGCAGGCGTGTATCAAGGCAAGTTAGTCTTTTCTCTTCCGGGCTCTAGCAATGGCGTGAAACTAGCTGTGGAAAAGCTAATTTTACCTGAATTAGTTCACTTGGTGACTCAGTTGCGCGGTGGGTGAGGACGAAAGTTTGGTTAATTGATTGACAATCAAGCAATTTGGTTACAAGCCCCCCCGATTCATCTGCAGATCGAGAAAAAAGCTCGCTCATCCTCATCGCCAGCCTCCGGGTCGATCGGTGAGGTAGCTTTCTTCAATCTCTTCAATCTCTTCAATCTCTTTAATCTCTTCAATCTCTTCAATCTAAAATCTAAAATCTAAAATCGACTGATTGCATTCACCGCAAGAAACGGGTGGCTTTGAGCCTAGTCTATGGCTAAAGTGAGGAAACATCAAAATTCCCTTGACTTACACTAGATGATTTCGATGCAGAATGCGAGTGTCTATGCTAGCGAAGATTATCACCGGATTGCTCGGGCGATCGCCTTTATGCGACAACACCACCTAAACCAGCCCAATCTGGCAACTGTGGCCCAACACATAGGACTGAGTGAATATCATTTTCAACGGCTATTTACTCAATGGGCCGGCATTAGCCCCAAGCGGTTTTTGCAATATCTGACAGTTGAATATGCCAAGTCAAAAATCACTCAGACTAAAAGCCTTCTAGACTTAACATTGGACGTGAGACTATCGAGTCCCGGACGATTACACGATTTATTTGTCACCTTGGAAGCAATGTCACCAGGGGAGTTCAAAGCAGGCGGAGCAGGTCTGCTAATTCGCTATGGCATTCATGATACCCCGTTTGGCACATCTCTAATCGCTACAACTACCCGCGGTATTTGTAATCTTTATTTCTTGGATACAACAGACGAACAAACCGCCGCACAAAGACTGCGATTGGCATGGAAAAATGCTGAAATCATTCGCGATCAGAAAGCCACTCAATCATTGCGTGACCTGATTTTCAATTCAGAAACTCTCAGCGAGCAAAAACCACTAACGCTCTTGGTAAAAGGCACTAACTTTCAGATTCAAGTTTGGCGAGCACTTTTGAAATTGCCATTTGGTGCGATCGCAACTTATCAGACTATAGCTCAAATGGTAGCACGCCCAACTGCTGCTAGAGCTGTAGGAAATGCGATCGGTAACAATCCTATCGGCTATCTAATTCCGTGTCACCGTGTGATTCGAGAATCTGGAGAACTCGGTGGCTATTGCTGGGGAGTAGAGCGTAAAACAGTCATGTTAGGTTGGGAAGCTAGCCGTACAATCTGCCGACCCACCCTCACAGAAATAGAGCCATCTAACGGTGTCAATCACCCGCAGCAGACTACCTCTGCTCCCAACACATAACCTCTGTGCGATCGGGTGCATGGGC
Organism: Microcoleus harperi Pol14_C6; assembly: GCF_036701295.1. Classification (NCBI taxonomy): domain Bacteria; kingdom Bacillati; phylum Cyanobacteriota; class Cyanophyceae; order Oscillatoriales; family Microcoleaceae; genus Microcoleus; species Microcoleus harperi. The sequence goes on from NZ_JAUBQN010000044.1 coordinate 29,521, forward strand.
GTTGGTTTGCTGCGTCGCCTAGAGAACGGTTAAGAACCTCCGACTTCAATCACTTCCCCCGGAGTAATGGTATTCAAAACGTTACGAGCATCTGGTAGCAGAGGAAGTAAATCAGGAAGCCTGTTGCTCGATGCTACAAGAACAACGACTGCAACTCCAGCTTGCTGCAAGTTTTGCTGATAGCGCAAATTTTGATCTGTGGTAAGCAGAATCGTGAAGCCCTCTTGACTCATAAGCAGCAGTAATTCACCGTTCTTTTTTCCTGACCATCCCATCTCAACAACTGTGCGTATCTCGTAATCAGCAAGTTCACGCTTTAAAGGTCGTGGGGCACATTCATCAAGCAGGATTCGCATAGGCTGTCAGCATTTCCTTTGCTAATTCAAGAGCTGCAATTGCCTGTTCCCGACTGACACTAGGGAAATGGTCTAGAAATACCTCTAATGAATCACCAGCCTCAAGATAATCAAGTAGGGTTCTCATTGGTACACGAGTCCCAACAAAAACAGGGGTTCCCCCCAGAATATCGGGGTCGCTATGAACAACACGGGATGTTAATGTCATAACAAATTTAGCCAACGGGCTATCAGCTTTTACAACAATTGTATCCCAAAGTCATTTGATTTTCGTGAGCAGAATGCCCAAACGATCGCTACCATCCATTTCATCTAAACCTACAACTGTTAGCAGTTTAGGCTGGGAAGCTAGCCGTACAATCTGCGATCGATCCCGATAGCATTACTATTTTTGCTACTGGCCTTCGCAATCGATCGCAGATAAATTTCAGGCTGCAAGGTCGGTCGATCGAAAACTTCGCAGTATGTCAAAATACACTAGAAATATTGTGTATCGCCAGTTTTGCAATGACGCTGCCTACCGGATCTCGTTCTCCTGCTTTGTTCCAAACGCTTTCGCTGGTAGCTGACCCGATCGCATTTTTCGATCGCTACTCTGCCAAATACGGCGATACATTTACCGCCCGCGTGTTGGGGCCCTCTTCGCCCCCCGTGGTGTTTCTGGGCCGTCCAGAAGCGATTCAGGCGGTGTTTACGACGTTAGCCGATGCCTTTGAGTTTGGCAAAGTGACCAACGTATTTCGCCCGCTGGTGGGAAATGAATCCCTCATTATGAATGAAGGGCCGCGACATCTGCGACAGCGACAGCTATTAATGCCCGCGCTGCATCGGGAACAGTTGCACAGTCAAGGGCATTTGATTGTTGATTTGACCAAAAAGCAGACGATCGACTGGAAAGCCCCAGATGCGATCGCAGTCCGCGAAGAAATGTCAGAAATTTCGCTGCAAGTAATCTTGCAAGTCGTGTTTGGATTAGTGCCGGGAGAGCGCTACGAACGCCTGAAACAATTGCTCAGCAACCTTTTAGAGGCGATTACCTCTGAACTTTACTCGATGCAATTTTTCTTTGAACCGTTGCAGCAAAATTTGGGGCCTTGGAGCCCGTGGGGGCAGTTTTTGCAGCAGATGGCGCAGATTGACTCGCTGATTTATGCGGAAATTGCCGAGAGGCGATCGCATTCTCTCGATTCGTCTCGCACGGATATTCTGTCGGTGTTGATGATGGCCCGCGACGACACGGGCGAATCCCTCGGCGATCGAGAATTGCGCGATCAGTTGATGACGCTGTTGTTGTTGGGACATGAAACGACTGGATCGGCGTTGACTTGGGCGTTTTACTGGCTGCATCAGTTTCCCGAATGCCTTGCTAGGTTGCGGAAGGAATTGGATGAATTAGGCGAGAATCCCGATCCGATCGCGCTTTCGCAGTCGCCCTACTTAACAGCAGTCTGCAAGGAAGCGCTGCGGGTTTATCCAATTGCCTTAATTTCGCAGCCGCGCAAGGTGAAACGGGCGATCGAACTCGAAGGCTATACATATCAACCGGGAACGATTTTAATCCCCTGTGTCTATTTGGCGCACCGTCGGCCTGAAACCTACGAAAATCCCGGTCAATTCAATCCCGATCGCTTTTTAGATCGCAAGTTTTCCGCCTCTGAATTTTTACCCTTTGGAGGCGGGAGTCGAAGCTGCATCGGGATGGCGTTATCGATGTTTGAAATGAAGCTGGTTTTAGCAACGGTTTTGTCTTCCCGTGAGTTTGTATCGAATCTCGATCGGCCAATTCGTCCGGCGCGCCGGGGAATCACCTTTGTGCCGCCCGATCGGTTTCGATTAACGGTTGTGGGCGATCGGCGTTAGATGAGAGTGAAACGCCCTGTCAAGAAAGATATGTTATTCGATGAAAATTCCAGCAACTTTGTCTCCATTCATAGTCATGTGTGCCACGAATTCATCTCCACCATCTTCAAAACTCAGCTTCCACAAATAAATCTGACTATTACCTTGTTTTAGATCGCCAAAATAAGTAATTGAATATCCCTTTTGCAGGCGTGAAGCGAGCTGCTCGCTAACATCGTCAAACATTTGTTGTGTAATGCCCGCTTTGTAGCCTGCATCGCCCACTGTGGTAAAAAGCTCGTAATTTTTCGATGCAGTGGCATCCAAGATAACCTGCAAACAATCGAGGACGTTTTGAGAGGGGGCTGTCGGGTTCATGATGATGTCCTTTAGTTAGGGTTTGAGCAAAATTAGTAAAAAATGGCGCTGTTAATAGTTCCTACGTCGGTCTAATATCAAATCCGGTTGCATGGGAATTATTTATCAGTAGGGGGCGCGATCGCAGAAATTTTAAAATCCACAGATTAGACTATTTACACTCACGCACCACCCCAAGAACTGAATAATATCGATGCAACTTTACTATTTATAGCAGTTTTCAATCGAATTAAATAAAGACAGCTTTAGACACGGCAGTGCCGTGTCCTACCCGATATCTGTAGTGCACTATACTGAAAAGCGCTAGATTGCCTCAGCAACAATAGTGCGGTGTCGGACTGTATTGCAAGTGATTGTGGGCTGGGCAAAACCAGAATCAACTAAAGCTTGCTCAATATCCAACCCAAAATACTGATCCAAATAAGGCTCCGTACTCTTGAGCAAAGTCAAAATATAAGGGGGCATTTTTGCATAAATTTCCGACTGAGGATTCATATCCATAATTGTCAAGTGTCCGCCAACACGCAGCAAACGCCTCGCTTCCCGGAACACTTCTCTAGTAGCTTTCTGCGGCAATTCGTGACAAACTAGACAAATAGAAACTAAATCAAAAGCAGCCGCCGGCAAACCAGTAGATTCAGCAGCAGCGTGAACCCAAGTCGGAGACTTTTGATTGGAAAATTCAGATTCTCGCTGTTGGGAACGGTATTTAGCAACTGCTAAAAAATAAGGCGACAACTCCACCCCAGTCATCTTCGCTTCCGGGTAAATCTCCCCAAGAGCAAAGGTACTCATTCCCACACTGCATCCCAAATCAACAATATCTTGCGGCGAAGAAGCAATTTGAGATTTGATGACTTCGTGATAGCTGGCGCGGAGTTTAGCATCGCCTTCTGCACCCGCTTCGGGCCAAATTCCCGCGTGAACTGTACGGGCGGCAACTTCAACTTCTGTAGCAGCTTCCCAACTCATATTACCTTTTTCATAAGCGTGGAATGAAGTTAGATAATATTTCGGGTAAACAAGATCGGGATTTTGGACGCTGAGCAATTCTGCATCCCAATTTCGAGCTAAAAGTGCTTGGGCTTCTTGTCGCCAATGCACTCCGATTTTTTCTGCTCTTGTTATCATCATTTCCCGCGCTTGGTGCTTGGCTAGATTAGCCAAAGGTTTGATGGAGAGTACGCCATTTACTAAACGCGAGGCTAATCCGGGAGTTTTGTTAACTGCAACCGTCATATTTTATGTTTTTCTATTTTGCGCCATTTATTTTAACACGTTTGGGCGCTTTTGAGTTGGTCAATATAATGAAACTTAACTTTGTGCAGGCGAGTGAAATGCAAATGTTTTGTGAACAAGACTTTTTTTAAAGGAACCGCAGAGGACGCAGAGAACGCAGAGGAGTGAAAATAGAGAAAAGACAAGAGTAGGGCCAAACTGGCTCTCATCGTATACTATTTATGTGGGCTTACCTACTTGGTTCTGGGGAATTCATCGGGAATCTGGAATCGGATTAGCCGAAGTTGGAGTATTTGGAAGAACACTTTAAATCTGGCTATTCAGGAGTTTGGGATGAGCAAATCTATTGTGGAATTGGTTGACAATTTGTCGTCTGGTGGTGTCACTGTGAAGATGCTCAAATCTCTAGATTTTGTGGTTCCGGGGGAGTGGAATAATCGGACTGGTTTTGATAATACTATTGAAGCGGTTACAGGGGAAACAAAGCGCAAAGTAGTTGGGAAAATTCGCGATCGCGCGATCGAGCTTTACGCTAACCCCAACGAGCCATATCAAGGCGCAGTCAGGCTTTACCAGTTAGCAGACAGCGCTGACACTGCGTTAGGTGCAACGGCTATGGCGAATAAAATCGGCGAAAATATCGGCTTTCTTTCCTTTCTCAACCGCCTCACTCCCAAAGCTGACACAACTCAAACGATCGACTTGTGCGTCAAAGTGGCGATCGAGCTAATAGCCTACTGCAAACTTAACAATATTTCCCTTAACAATGTGGGAAGCTTTGGTAATTATTTATCCCATTACAAAGACGAATCTCTGATGCGGATGGCTGCTTTAGTGTGTGCTGACGGTTTAATTCCCCTTGGCCCGGACTTCATTAGAGTAGCACAAAATACCATAGGCGGATTGAATCCTTCAACCTTGCAGCAAAACTCAACATTCCAAAATATCAGTAACCTAATTCCCGGCGCAAATAATTCACAAAAGTTCGGATTTGTGACAACTACTTTCGCTTCAGCGCAAGGTTGGATGAACAATTTAGTACAGTCTCGCGGCTTAACTCCCGCCATAGTTTTGGGCCATCTCAAGCAATACGTTGATGTTACCGATGACAAATTGGATTATGTGGCGGCGTTTTTAGACATGACTACCAATTATTACGAACACACGGGAATTCAGACGGTTGCTCGCCGATTGATCGATCGAGCTTATGCTGAAATAGCTTCTGGCAGATACTAGAAAAGTCGTTCCCAGGCGAGGGAAAACAGCGAACAGCGAGGCAGAGCCTCGGGATAGGCGTTCCTAGGCTGAGCCTGGGAAGGAGGGAACAAACTTCGATCGCAATGTGAGTTAAAATAAGCAGATTATGTTTAGCAAACCTCTTTTAATCGCATTGTGAAAAACAAATCGCTTCCTTCATCAGTAACAGTCAAGCTCGGCAAATTTGTCTGGACATCAATGTGGCAATTAATGATGTCAAAACTAGCGCCGCCCGATCGCACCGGAGCATACATTCGCCCCAGCAGCAGTTTCCGCAACTTTGTCAGCACTGCACCAGACAACCCTCACGGGCCCGCTGCGGGACGGTATCGCCTCTTCGTGGGTACAGGGTGCCCTTGGGCGCACCGCACTCTGGTGACGAGGGCGCTCAAAGGGCTTGAAGATGCGATATCGGTGTCGATTGTCTATCCCTCTGAAGGGGGAATGTGGGTGATGGAGTCGGAGACTTTTGGCTGCAACACGATGCCGGAACTTTACCAGTTGGCTTTACCGGGCTATCAGGGGCGGTGTACTGTGCCGGTGCTGTGGGATGACTCGAAAAAGACGATCGTCAATAACGAGAGTTCGGAAATTATTGTGATGCTAAACTCGGAGTTTAACGAGTTTGCTAGCAATCCTCAAATGGATCTTTATCCTCTGGATTTGCGATCGCAAATTGACGAGTGGAATGAGAAGATTTACCAATCGGTGAATAACGGCGTTTATCGCTGCGGTTTCGCGCAATCTCAAGCTGCTTATGACTCGGCTTGCAGTGAATTGTTTGCTGTTTTAGACGAGATCGATCGCTCGCTCTTGAGGAGTCGTTACCTTTGTGGTGATCGGGTGACTTTAGCAGACCTGCGGCTTTTTACTACTCTATTCCGTTTTGATGCTGTTTATTACAGCTTGTTCAAATGCAATGTGCGCCGCATTCAGGATTACGAGCATTTGGGAGCTTATCTGCGCGATTTGTACCAGTTACCGGGAGTTGCTGGCACTTGCGATTTGGAGGCTGTCAAGCGCGATTATTACGGCAATTTGTTCCCGCTGAATCCCGGCTGCATTATCCCCGCTGGGCCCGATCCGGCGAGTTTGCTCAAACCTCACGATCGCGCAGGGCTCAGAAACCGGGTTTCTTAACAAAATCGGGCGTGAGGATACAAGAATTATCGCAGAAACCCGGTTTCTTGGATGGTCGCGTGGGGAGTCAAAAACCTCATTTAGCTCGTTACCAGGCTCTGCCTGGTAACGAGGAATTTTGTTTGAGTCCGCCCAGGCGGACTTTGTTTGTGGAGCATCCGAATTCTATTCGGCGCATTCTATTCCCTAAGTTTCTAACTTCCCGATAAAATCTCTTCGAGTGCTAATTTAAGCGTCGGATATTGATATTGAAAACCGCTAGCTAAAGTTTGTTTCGGCAACACTTTCTGCCCTTCCAAAACAAGTTTTGCCCCGTCTCCCAATAGCATTTCTAAAGCAAAACCTGGCACCGGCAACCAAGAAGGCCGCTTTAAAACTTCCCCTAAAGTTTGACACAATTCATTCATCCGCACCGGATTCGGTGCTGTCGCATTCAAAACGCCTTCAACTTGCGGATTTTGCAAAGCGTACAAAATTAAATCAACCACATCCTCGCGGTGAACCCAAGAAAACCACTGTTTCCCAGTGCCGAGTGGCCCGCCTGCAAATAGTTTAAAAGGTGGCAGCATTTTTGCCAGCGCGCCTCCCATTCCCAAAACTATCCCCAACCGCAAAATTGCTAGCCGCGTTCCCGCATTTTTTGCAGGTTGGGCCGCTGCTTCCCAGTCTTTGCAAACTGCTGCTAAAAAATCGTTTCCCGCAGGGCTAGTTTCGTCAAACTCAGCGGTTTCGCTGGTTCCGTAATAGCCGATCGCCGATGCGCTAACAAACACCGATGGTCTAGGATTAGCATTGACGATCGCCTCGACCAATTTTGCCGTCGTCAGTTTGCGACTGTCCAGAATTGCTTGCTGGCGCGCCTCCGTCCACCTTTCCTCTGCAATGGGAACTCCTGCTAAATTGACAACAGCGTCGCAGCCCGCGATCGACTTTTGCCAATCACCAGACTCCGCTGGAGTGTAGGCGACCACTTCCAAATTCGGATAAGCTGAAGCGGGAAAAACTCGGCCAGCCTTCGCCGCATCCCTGCTCAAAACCACCACTTGATGTCCCGCAGCTTGCAGCTTCTCCACCAGCCGGCTACCTACAAATCCCGTTGCTCCCGCGATCGCTACTTTCATCTTTTACCAATAATGCACAGTTCTAGCAGTTTAGACGATCGTCCAAACTTGTTTTGAATTATACAAAAATAAACAGCAGCCTCGATCGCCTCCCCACAAGCCAAGTGTATTTTCATTAAACTGATAAAGGACGCGAGGAACACAAACCATGCCTGCAAAAAAATCAAAGCTTCTAATTGCTGCCTCCATCGCCGCAGCAGGTAGCGCTGCGGTCTACTTTTACTTCCAGGGTTTGAGCCAAAAAGTATCCAACCCTCAAGACAGCGCCAAAGTTGTACCCGACGAAGCAATGATGGCCGCGTTTATCTCCCCCAATCCCCAAGCGTTGGCCCAGTTGCAGCGATTTGGCACGCCAGGGGCTCAAAAGTTGATCGGTCAGGGTTTGAAGGGTTTTCAAGAACAAAGCTTGGCAGGCACTCAAATCGACTTTGACAGGGACTTAAAGCCTTGGTTAGGGGGGGTCATGGTCGCTTTCCTGCCCTCTGATGCTGTGACGAATACAGAGCCTCCAAAACTACTGGTAGTAGTCAGCGTGAAAAATAAAATTAGCGCTTGGAATTTTGCCAATAAATTAAAATCTCAGCCCGGTGCAACTACTCAAGAAACCGAGTATAAAGGAGTTAAAATTTTTGAGATTGCAGAGCCAACTGGCAAGCGCTACAGTGTGGCTTTGCTGAACGACCAATTAGTGATGGCTCCTTTGAGAAAGCCTGTGGAATTGGCGATCGATACTTTTAAAGGAGAACCCTCCCTCGCCACCCAGCAGAGCACAACTAAGTTTTTTGCAGAGAGCGCTGGTGTCAAGAATCCGATCGCAACTGTTTATATTGCTGACTATCCGGCTGCAATTAAGCAATTGAAAACTAATTTGCCCGCAGATATCCAGTTGCCTTGGACAGTGTTTTTACAGTTCAAACAAGTCAAGTCTTTGGTTGCGGGAATTGGGGCGGATAGTACGGGATTGAGAGTAAAAACTATTGCTCAGTTAGACCCTAAATTCGTGCCACAAAATCCACAATTCGCATCGAAATTGTTGCCCAGATTTCCGGATGAAACTATTGCTTTAGTCGGCGGCAAGGGAATCGATAAAATTTGGTCGCAAGCAACCGCTGAGGCAAAAGATAGCCCGGAAGTTGACAGGGGAGTTCAGCAGGTGAGGGATAGTTTTAAGCGGTTGGATCTGGATGCGGATCGAGAGGTTTTTGGTTGGATGAATGGGGAATTTGCGATCGGGGCTATCGGTTCCAATCAAGGGATTTTGTCTCAGTTGGGGATGGGGGCGGCTATGATTTTTGAAACCAGCGATCGCCCTGCAGCGGAAGCAACTCTGAAAAAACTCGATGCGATCGCCAAAAGCAATCCTACAGTCAGTGTCGCCCCCAGACAAGTTCAAGGCAAAGAAGTTACGGAGTGGCAAATACCCCAGCAAGGCACTTTATTCGGGCACGGTTGGCTGAATGAAAATTCTGTGTTTGTAGCTTTCGGCGGGCCTTTAGTTGATGTGATTACTTCGACGCCACCGCAACCGCTAAGCAGCAGTCCGAGTTTTCAGGCGATCGCTACTTCTTTACCGCGGGCCAACCAAGGTTACTTTTACATAGATATGGAAAAAACCATGTCTTGGGCTAACCAATATTTGCTCGCAGTACAGCCAAATTTAGTTTCGCCGCCCGCCGCTGAATTGCTGAATTCTCTCCGAGGAGTTAGCGTATCCACAGCTTCTACACAACCGACAACTGCTGAGTTGGAGATGCTTTTTGCCTTCAAATCTAACAATTAGGGAATTTGTAATCGCTAATTTGTAATCGGTAATTCTTCCTTAATTCTTTCTATCCGTTAAATCCCGTACACGGCTTTGTTGCCTGACTTTTTCCTGACCAAAAAAAGATGCTGCCCTCCATAGAGGGCAGCTACTCAAATAAAGCATCTTAAAGTCTCTCAAAACTTCAGAATTAACCTTCAGACATTCCGGATTTATTCGGCAATTGCAAGTCATCAGGATCTACATAGTGACAAACTGCTTTGTCCATGCAAATCAAGGCCCAGCCGGATTTATCGATGCTCATCAACTTGTAAGAAGCTGGCTGAATAAAGAAACCTTTGTGGTTGCGGGTTGCTGGTTTGATGTTAACGTGGCTGTCAGTGCTCATGTTTTTACAACTCCTAGTATTATGGTAGAAAAATCTGAAAACCGCTGAGCGGATTTGTCAATCGTCTAAGTTTTCAAATACTAGCACTGACTTTCTGAGTTTTCCATAAAGTTATTTATTGATTTATTACGATGTCGTAATAAACCGCAAAACCGATTTCCTCGATCCCCGCCCAAAAATCGACTTGTTTGCGCGGTTACGGCTCCAGAAGCCACTGTTTAACGCGGGCGAGACTCTTCCAGTCGGGTTTTCTCTTTAATCCTTCTTCAAAATTTTTTTTAACTTCGTCGAGCAACTCTTCGGAAGCCATTAGAAGTTGCTGAGCCACTTCTACGTGGGGGCGCACTCCTTTTTCTTTGAGATCCAGGATCGCTACTGCTAGGTTGATGCGAGCTTGGGGGTCGTGAGGGTTCAATTTAACGGCTGTTTTCGCTGCCTTTTGAGCCGGTGCAGGTTTATTTTCCAACAGGTAGAGCCACGCGAGGCTAGCCCAGGCATTGCCATTTTTGGGAGCTTTTTCGCACACTTCTTTAAACACGGGGATCAGATTAGCCGGGGCTTCGCCAGCTTGGTAGCGATCGAAACCGTCTTTAAACAATTCTTCAGGGGTCATTCGATTTTAGATTTTAGATTTGGGATGTTGCACGGAAAAGGGCATGGGGCAGTTAACAACTTTCTGCCCCATGCCCTCTTTTCCGATTTATGTAGAAAAAGAACTGCCACAACCGCAAGTTTGAGTTGCGTTGGGGTTAGTAAACTGAAAGCCGCCCCCAATCATAGCATCGCTGAAGTCGAGAACCAAACCGTAGAGATAAAGAATGCTTTTGCGATCGCAAACTACCTGAAAACCGTCGTAGTCGAACACTTCATCGTCGGATTTCACAGTGCTTGGATCTGCGAAATCCATCACGTAGGACATTCCAGAGCATCCGCCCTGCCGCACCCCTACCCGCAAGCAGAGGTCTTTACCTTGTTTTTCTCTCAGGGCTAAAACTTGACGGACAGCAGAGTCCGTCATTTGAATGCCGCGCTTTTCAGAAATGGCTTGAGTCATAATTTGCCGAACTCCTGAGACTGTCTAATGCTAAGAGTTTAATCTTATTGCTCCATTGTACAGGCATTCGCCAGAAGGCAGTCGGTTAAATGCTGAAGGCCGAATTTTTAGCTTCTAACTTTTAATTCCCGTGGGGCCTCGTTCCCAAGCTTGATGCCCTCTCCCCCTATAGGGTTTATGATTGAGAAGCAGCGGTTGACCGGCTACCGGCACCGCAACAATGCTTCACCCAACGGGCTTACTCTATGGCAGCGCTGAATCGCTCTACTCTTCGTCGGCTACAAAACTTACCTCAAATTCCTAGCGTGTGGGAGGGCGATCGCCGACCCTTATCTAATGCTGACTCGCACATGATGCTAGATGACGATGACGTTCTAGAAGCTGGTGGCGAGTGCATTCTCTGGGTCGATGGCTCCGAAGGAGTCGTGAGGGCTATGGACATGGTAGGCCCAGATGCCGGCCCAGAGGCGATCGTCCGGGCCCTGCTACGGGCAATGGAACATCCCCAAAGTCCGGCTCCCGCAGTCCGCCCCCAAAAAATAGTAGTTAAAAACCGAGAAATTCAATTTTATCTGCGCGGCGTACTTCAAGATTTAAGCATTTCCATTGACTACGTGCCGGAATTGCCCTTAATTGACGAAATATTTCGCGGCATGGAAGAGGTGGCGATCAACAGACCTCCTGAGTTACCCCCTCAGTATGCTGAAGTTTTAATGGAAAAAGCTGCTCAAATTTGGCATGACGCTCCGTGGCGGACTTTGAGCGAGCACCAAATTATATCTATTGAAATCAATCAATGGGATGTCGGCAGCCTCTACGTGTCCGTATTGGGCCAAGCCAGAATGGATTACGGAGTTTTACTGTACCGTTCTCTAGAATCCTTGAAACGGTTTCGAGAACGAGTCGTCAACGATGAATCTTTTGAAGATTTAGAACAGGCTTTTTTAGGGCAAGACTGTTTGTTTGTTACCTTTGAAAGTGCAGCAGATATTGATGAGGACGACGACGAAGAAATTGATTTAGCCGATTTGCCTCCATCGGAAATTGAACCAAATTTCGGCAACCTGCATCCTTTAGAAGGATTGCGATCGATTCTTTACGAAGAAGAAGCCCTCACGATGTTAGTGGCTCTCGAAGCATTTCATCGCTTTTTCCGCAACGGTCGCCGGAAATTGGGATCGGACACTTTTCCCAGTCTTAGCAGCCGCTACCGCATCCCAGTTCCGCAGGCTGACGGAGAAATTCAACAGGTATCCGTTAAAGTTTCCACGATGCCCGAGGTATCAGACGAATTATTACAGATGCTCGGTGATGACGATGATGACGATGATGACGATGATGATGAATTTGATAAGCCACTGCTGCGGGACGATTTGGTGCCGCAAAATTCATTTTTGAGTCTCGGCGCCGTGCCTTGGGAAACGGTAGAGTTCCTGCGCCAAAGTGTCCAGTTTCACCAAGGTGCAGAAATTGATATTAATACAGCCGGAGATGGTTTGCCAGTGGTGATGATCCAAACTTCTCATCCGAAGGCAAAAACTATGATTCAGGATTTGAAAGAAGCTGGGGGCGTGAAGGGGATTGGTTTTAATCCGGGCGAAAATCCTTTTCAAGATGAGCAATATGACTTGGGTATTTTGCAAACCAAAAATGGGGAGCTGTATTTGTTTGGAGAGTTTAATGAAGACGATCCGGTGCATCAGGAAGCTCGCAAGAAGTGGGATCGCCGCTGTAAATTAACCAACGGTTGGTGCGGTTTGATTATTGCTAAAGGGTTGATGGGTGCTTCTCGCGGTCAGCCTCAGTTTAAGGATATGATCGCTTTGCTTGAGGTGCGCTGGGTGTCTGCTAAAGACTTGGGAATTGGGCCACTTCAGTTGATGCCGATGTTTTGAAGGAAGAAGGAAGAAGGAAGAAGGAAGAAGGAATGTGTAAAAGTAATATGTAAGGTGCGCCTCGGCGCACCCTACTTAGTGAATTCTTAAAAAGAATGATTATGTCAAATTCTACTCAAAAGCGAGAAGTGTTAATCGCCATTGATGCTGAATTCGCGGAGAAAATAGACCAATTTACTGATAATTGGACGGAGGCGATCGAACAAGCTCTCCGTCTCTGGTACGCTAAGCAAATAGAAGATAAGTTGCGGAAATTTTATCAAAACCGCAGCCAAGAAGATATTGAGGATGAAAAAGAATGGTTTAATTTGGTAGAGGAACAGATAGAAGAAACATGGAGCAGCGATGGACTCTAACTCAACAGGAAAAACTTATCCCCGCCAAGGTGAGATTTATCTTTCAAGGGCTTTGCGTCAGTTAGGAGATACCAAAAAAAGACCTGTAGTTGTGGTTTCTCCCGATATCCGCAACGAATTTACGGATTCTGTCATTGTTGTTCCTTTCACCAGTAACATTGCAGGAGTAGAAAATCCTACTCGCGTCTTGATTCCTGCAGGTGAGGGAGGATTGCAAGCTGATTCTCTAGCTGTATCTGAAAACCTTTCTGCTTTGCGAGAGACATTTTTAGAACAAGACCCTTACGGTCAACTTAGTGGCGATGTCCTAGCAAGAATTCAGAGGGCTGTACAAGTGTCGATCGGCATTTATGAACTTTGAATGTTTCGGAAATTCTAAAATTTGTTACAATCTGTAAAAATACGGGAAAGGATAGGTAAAATGCGGGTTGCGATCGCAGGTGCGGGACTGGCTGGAATGACCACAGCAGTCGATTTAGTGGAGGCCGGCCACGAAGTAGAAATTTTTGAATCCCGCCCCTTTGTCGGCGGCAAAGTCGGCAGTTGGGTAGATCCCGACGGCAATCACGTTGAAATGGGTTTGCACGTCTTCTTCGGCTGTTATTATAACTTATTTGCCCTGATGAAAAAAGTGGGAGCGTTTGACGATTTGCTCCTCAAAGAACACGTCCACACTTTTATCAATCGAGGCGGCGAAACTGGTTCTTTAGATTTTCGCTTTCCCGTGGGTGCTCCCTTGCACGGATTGAAGGCATTTTTCACGACATCTCAGCTATCAGTACAAGACAAAATTCAAAATGCGATCGCCCTGGGAACTAGCCCGATCGTCCGAGGTTTGATAGACTTTGACGGAGCAATGAAAACTATCCGCGATTTGGATAAAATTAGCTTCGCTGACTGGTTCCGCAGCCAAGGTGGCAACCAAAACTCGCTCAAAAGAATGTGGAATCCGATTGCCTACGCACTGGGTTTTATCGACACTGAAAATATTTCTGCCCGGTGTATGTTGACAATCTTTCAATTCTTTGCATCAAAAACCGAAGCCTCTGTCATGCGGATGCTGGCTGGTTCTCCCAACGAATATTTGCACAAGCCAATTGTGGAATATTTAGAAAAGAAAGGAGCAAAAATTTACACGCGGCGCAGAGTAAGAGAAATTCAGTTTGAAGAAGGCGAAGAAACCCGCGTAACAGGCTTGGTAGTAGCTAACGGCGAAACAGAAGAAAATATTACCGCAGACGCTTACGTTTTCGCCTGCGACGTGCCAGGAATTCAGAAAATATTGCCCCCAGCTTGGCGCAAATGGTCAGAATTTGACAACATTTATAAATTAGATGCTGTGCCAGTTGCTACAGTACAATTGCGGTTCGACGGTTGGGTAACGGAACTGGAAGATGAAGCCAAGCGCAAACAGTTGAGCCACGCTGTAGGAATCGATAATTTGCTATATTCAGCAGATGCAGATTTTTCTTGTTTTGCAGATTTGGCACTGACAAGTCCCAAAGATTATTATCAAGAAGGACAAGGTTCGCTGCTGCAGTTGGTGCTGACACCGGGAGATCCGTTTATTAAACAAAGCAATGAGGCGATCGCCCAACACGTACTTAAGCAAGTTCAGGATTTATTCCCGTCAGCGCGGGAATTAAACATGACTTGGTACAGTGTAGTTAAACTCGCTCAATCTTTGTATCGCGAAGCACCGGGAATGGATGTTTTCCGCCCTGCTCAAAAAACTCCGATAGCCAATTTCTTTCTAGCAGGAAGTTACACTCAGCAAGACTACATTGATAGCATGGAAGGAGCGACACTTTCAGGCCATCAAGCGGCTAAGGCAATTCTCGAAGCTTACAGTCATTAGTCATTAGTCGTCTCTCGTTTTCTCTGGTTCCCAGGCTATGCCTGGGAACAAAAAAGAAACAATTCTTCAATCTAAAATCTAAAATCTAAAATCTAAAATCGCATGACTGATTGGTTAGAACACAGCGTCCAAGTAGAAGTGGCAATTCCCATCGAATTAGCGTGGCAACTCTGGTCGGATTTAGAGCAAATGCCGCGCTGGATGAAGTGGATCGAATCAGTTCGCGTTCTCGAAGACAACCCGGAATTATCGCGTTGGAAACTCGCAACTGGCGGGTTAGAATTTAGCTGGCTTTCTCGGATTCTCAAAGTAGTGCCGAATCAGATAATTCAGTGGGAATCGGTAGACGGTTTGCCAAATCGGGGTGCGGTAAGATTTTACGATCGCAAAAACAGCAGCATTGTCAAACTGACAGTAGCTTATGGAGTTCCCGGCTGGCTGGCAAAATTGATGGACAATTCATTTCTAGCGCGAGTAGTTGAATCGACTCTTATGGCTGACTTGGAAAGGTTTAAAGAGTATGCTCTGAAAGTTAAGGCGACATCTTAAATTATGATGACGGAAGTCATGACTACTAACCAGTTTGTCGTCATGACTTTAGTTTTTTTATTTCTAATTTAGGACTTATGCACCCGAACAAAGAAAGCGGGTTTTTGAACCGAGATTGAAAGTTTTAAGCAAATATTTTGGTAAAAAACCAGGTTTATTGTTGCCGGTGCGTCCAGGACTATAATTGTAACGCGAGAGCCGATCGCCCTTTTGCCTCAGTATCATAGAGAGATGCTGCTGATTCCTTCTCGGTTCAGTTATGAGTTACTGCCTAAACCCCGCCTGTCAAAACCCGCAAAATGCCGATCGTACCCAATTCTGCCTGAATTGCGGCTCCAAACTGTTGCTGAGAGAGCGTTACCGCGCCATCAAACCCCTGGGGCGCGGCGGTTTCGGTCGCACTTTTTTAGCAATAGACGAAGACAAACCCTCCAAACCCCGCTGTGCAATTAAACAGTTTTTCCCCCTATCCCAAGGTACCAGCAGCAGCGAAAAAGCAGCAGAATTATTCAACCGAGAAGCAGTGCGACTGGACGAGTTGGGGAAACACCCGCAAATTCCCGAACTGTTGGCGCACTTTCAGCAGGAACGCTATCAGTATTTGGTACAGGAATTTATAGAAGGTCAGAATTTACAGGAAGAGTTGGCGCGGACTGGGCCTTTTAGCGAAAGTCAGATTCTCAGTCTGCTGAAAGATTTATTGCCAGTATTGCAGTTCGTGCACGATCGCAGTGTAATTCACCGAGATATTAAACCGCCCAATATTATCCGCCGCCACATTTCTCAAACTCCCATCATTTATACTTACCCAACATTAACCGGGGAATTAGTTTTAGTTGATTTTGGCGCTGCAAAAGTTGTGGAGGGTTTGAGACAAACCGGTACAGTCATCGGTTCTCCCGAATTCGTGGCGCCGGAACAAATTAGAGGTCAAGCGGTTTATGCCAGCGATTTGTACAGTTTAGGAGTAACTTGCATTTATTTGCTGACTCAAATATCTCCTTTTGATTTATTCGATATCAATCAAGATGCTTGGGTTTGGCAAGACTTTTTGAAGGTTCCAATCGATCCGAAATTAAGTCGCATCCTCGACAAAATGATCGAACCGAGTCTCAGTCGGCGCTACAAATCTGTAGCTGAAGTCTTGAAAGATTTGCAGTCAGCGGGGGCGGGCACGGGGGCACCGCCCCTACCAGCGCCTAAAATTTCCGTGCCGCAGAGAACCCCTGCGGTGCAGAATGCGGTGCCGCCAACGGTTGCAGGCACAATCATACCTGTGCCCCCGATGCAGCGGGTTGTACCCGCACGCGCGCCTACTTGGAGATGTGTTCATACTCTGGTAGGTCATTCTAATGCTGTCACGTCAGTAGCTTTCAGTCCTGATGGGGCGACTTTAGCTAGCGGAAGTGAGGACAAGACGATTGAGATGTGGAAGTTGGAGACCGGTAAGCGGTGGTACACTCTCACGGGTCATTCTGACTGGGTGACTTGTGTGGCGTTTAGTCCTGATGGCGCTACTTTGGCTAGTGGCGGCCGTGATAAAACAATTCAAATTTGGGATTTGAATAAGGGTAAGTGGTGGTACGCTTTGCGGGGTCACGAGGATAGGGTTTATGCTGTGGGTTTTAGCCGGGATGGTCAGGTTTTGGCTAGTGGCAGTCGGGACAAAACTGTGCAGTTGTGGAATTTGAATAAGGGAAGGCGGATGTCGGCTTTGACGGGTCACGCTGGCGGGGTGGAGGCTGTGGCTTTTAGTCCTGGCGGGGAGTTTTTGGCTAGTGGCAGTCGGGACATGAGTGTGCAGTTGTGGGATTGGCAAAAAGGTCGATCGATTTGTACTTTAGCAGAGCACGGGGATTGGGTGCGGGCGATCGTTTTTGCTGCGACCCCCCCCTTGCTAAGGGGGGGAGTAGGAGAAGGATTGACTTCCTCTGTGTCCCCTGCCGGTCAGACCTCCCCCAGCCCCCCCTTGGTAAGGGAGGGAGTAGGAGAAGGATTGATTTTGGCGACGGGGAGTCGGGATGGTACGGCGAAGTTGTGGCGGGTAGATGCACAGGGGCGAGGGACGCTGTTGCGGAGTATGAGGGACAATTCTGGGGATGTTTTGTGTGTGGCGTTCAGTCCCGATGGTCGAGTTTTGGCGACGGGGAGTCGGGATGGCACGATTTATTTGTGGGATGCGGGTACGGGGGGTTTGCTGGAAATTCTGACGGACCACGGGGGGGAGGTTTTGTCGGTGGCGTTTAGTCCTGATGGGGGGAGTTTGGCTAGCGGTGCGGGCGATCGAACTGTGAAGATTTGGCAGGGGAGTGGGCATTAGGGGCGATGTCAAGACTGCCCGCTTAAAAAAATCTCATATTTCTGCTTGACAGGCGATCGAATGTTCTGCTACATTAGGAATTCGTGAGGACGCATAGCTCAGTTGGTTAGAGCACTACGTTGACATCGTAGGGGTCACTGGTTCGAGTCCAGTTGTGTCCATATTAAAAACCCGTTCATACAACGGGTTTTGTTGTAAATGCTAGAAAACTCTGATTATGGTTTTTAATAAAGGGGGTGACAAGAACTGGCAAGCCCAGACCTTCAATGCGATAAATCTGCGATATGCCCAAAGGCTCTGTAAATGTAGAAAACTTTAAGGAACGGCTACGGGGCGTTGCTTAATCAGGGTATGAAAAAAATAAGTTGAAAATCCAGAAGCTTTGTAGATACTGGTTTCTATGATTTGCATATTTAGTCTTTCATACCGTAAATCAGCAACGCCCATCAAAGCTAGTACCGAAGTAGGTACTAGAATCTATGACTTTAAAAGTGATAGTAGGGGCCAATGTAAACGAAGCTGCTTTAGCTTCTGGGCTGGCTCCCAGAACAAAACCTAGAGCGGTGCAAACAGAGGAAACTGCAATTTTGCGGTAGTGATTTTTCATAAAAACTCAATTGCTTTTTATCGTAAACAACTTGACTGGAAAACCCATTTAGTAATCAAATTACCTAAATACTACCTAGCTTACTTAAAAAACCATAATTCTTTATTTAGCTTATTCAATCTTAACCAGGAAGTTAGCTGCATAAATGCTCTAGAAAGCGTAACGATCGCCATTATCAAAACAGAACCGTCGCCTCACACCGCATCATCCATCCATCCGCAAGCCGAACAATCCCAATGAGCAGGCGGCGTTTCATATTGGGGGAACGGAAGCTCACATTGGGGACACCGACCAGTAAACAGTGGGTGCGTATCCAGCAGCTCTAACTGTTAAACAGTGGGTGCGTATCCAGCAGCTCTAACTGTTGCAAGGCGTGTCCACCGCTGCCTCGTTTGCAAGATTAGTTCGCCGTTGTAAGTAAGTGGGCGGGAAACTTTACAACTATGTAACGGAAGACCTTCTAGACCAGATTTTTCCCATTTGTGCAAAACTTCTCTGACTGTCTGTGAAGTCCAATTTATATGAGCCGCTATTTTTTCGACGTACCAACCGTGTGCATTTAACCCAATGACTTCGGCGGGCGTCTTTGACTTTATGTGGTACATTTGCTGTTTTGAGATTGAAGAGGGTTCTCTCTTATTCATGAGTCAGGGATACCCTTAAGCGAGCTTCCATATGTTAATGACCTAGGTAGATTTCTTCTCTGTCTTCATTTATTTTCACCTACTTTGGTTTTTTCGTGCCTATCTACTTATCACCAGTAGGATATCGAATCTATCGGTAACTGCGCGTTTGTCGGAAGTAATGGAAAACACGCATAATATAAATTCCGTGAGATCGCGGATGGCAGCGCTGCAGAAATAGGGGAAACTGATAGATAGGTTAAATAAAAATGAGCCAAATAAACAAGGTCGCTGGCAGTTTCAGAAGCTCTGAATCCAAGGTTGTATCTACCCCTAAACTCGCTTTTGGAGGGCGCAATATGTTGCATTTTTTAAGGGAAACGGCTCGATCTTCGGAATACGCAAATTCCCCATCCAAAAGCTTTGTATTCAAGGACTCCAGCATCAATGACGGTGGATATTTTGTTTCCCGAATTTTGGCTGGGGGATCTGACTGTATCGAGAAAATTACCTCGGCACTTCAAAAATCGGTCTTTATTCTTATAGAGGTTGACAAAGTTCGTTCGCACAACTTCTGACGGCAGATCGGGCTAACTGCAATTAGGCTCTGTTATCCTCAGTTCAGATCACCTCGATCCATACAAAAGTTAATTGCCGAAATTGCAGAGTTATCAAATAAGCTTGATGAGATAACTCCGGGGTGTATCTACTAAATAATGCCCTTAATGGAGTCTCCAAAATGAGTTCTACATTCGCTCAAGTTAACTCACAATCTTCTTTTGAAAAACGACCACCGCGCTCCTTAGTCTTCATAGACTCCGGCGTGGAAGATTACGAGTCAATTACAGCGGGAGTGCTGCCGGGACAGCAGGTAGTAATACTCGACCGCACCAAAAACGGCATCGAACAAATCACCTCGGAAATTGAAAAGTACGCCTCTACTAACGGGGCGATAGACTCGGTTCACCTTATTTCTCACGGCAGTTCTGGCAGCATACAATTAGGCAATACTGCTCTGGGTTCAGATAACATAGAGCAATACAAAAGCCAGTTGGAAAAGTGGCAAACTTCACTAGCCCCACAAGCAGACATCATTCTGTACGGCTGCGATGTAGCAGGCGGTACAGGTGCTAATTTCGTCGATCGCTTCAGTCAATTAACCGGGGCTGACGTTGCGGCATCCACCAACACAACCGGCCGTGGCGGCGACTGGAATTTAGAATTTGCTAAGGGCAAAATTGATTCTCCCTTAGCCTTGCAGCCAGAGGCTATGGCAAGTTACCAAGGTGATTTAGCTACGATCGTAGTAGCCAACAATAGCGATAGCGGGCCCGGTTCATTAAGAGCTGCGATCGCCACCGCTGTTGCCGGCGATATCATTACCTTCGCTCCAGGTTTAGCCAACCAAACTATTACTCTCACTAGCGGTCAACTGAATATTCCCGCTGGCAAAAACATCACCATTGACGGCGCAGCAGCAGCGGGTTTAACTATCAGTGGTAACAACGCATCCCGCGCCTTTTTTGTCAATGCCAACGTTGCGACTGCTACTAATTTTGTTGTCAAAAACCTGATTGTTACTAACGGCAAAACGGTTGCTCGAGGCGGCGCGATCGGCACAACCGACGAAGTAAACCTCACAGTAGAAAACGTTCAGTTCAACAACAACGTCGCCGATAAAGGCGGTGGCGCAATTTTTGGAAATTTCAACAATACCCTGACTGTTACCAACAGTAAATTCAACGGCAACGTAGCCACCTCCGCTAACGATGAACGCGGTGCAGGTGCGATCGGCTTTTTGAGTTTCAAAACTTTTACAGTCACCAACAGCGACTTCACCAACAACAAAGGAATTAACGGCGGGGCAATTAACAGCCTTCAAGGTAAGCTGACAATTGACAACTCCCGATTCATCGGCAACGATACCACCGCAGCCGTTTACGCAACAGGTCAAGATAATCCGTTTTTAAGGGGTTTTGGCGGCGCAGTTTACACAGACAGAGCCAGCAATCCCAGCGAAGCTTCCGGCACAATTAAGATTACCAATAGCGTATTTCAAGACAATAAAGGTCGAGGTGAAGGAGGCGCAGCTTATCTGTTCACCGGCAGCCAAGACAAGGTTATTTTGGAAAAGAGCACCTTCCAAAATAACGAAATTCTGGGGCTACCCAACGGTGGAAATCCTGGAAACGGTGGTGGGGTAACGATTTTGAGCGACAGCACCAACCAGGGATTGACCATTGCCAACACCACCTTTGCGGGCAACAAAGCCGGCAATCAAGGTGGCGGGCTGTGGACACGCAATGCCCCTGCTACGATTACTAACAGTACGTTTTCTGGCAACTCCACGGCGTTTGCTGCTGGCGATTACAACAAACTCGGCGGTGCAATGACTCTTGGTGCACCCACAACCATTCTCAACACGACGATCGCCGATAATTCAGCAGGCTGGGTTGGTGGAGGTATCTTCGCCGCTGCCAATAATGTCACTCTCAAAAACACGATTTTTTCCAACAATACAGC
>NZ_JAUBQN010000045.1:0-50715 GCF_036701295.1 Microcoleus harperi Pol14_C6
CGCGTGGCTTTACTGAACCATGTAATTATAGTTCATTTGATCTTATCTTCTCTGCTTGACACTCACTCGTGAGGGTCAGTAACATGATACCTCATCTTTCTGATAAAGGCTATATATAGACATTAACCATTTTTATAAAACAAGCGGTTAAATATTTTATTGTATAACCGCTCGTAACTGCCCATCGTTTTGCTGCCTAGTATTTGTAAGCAGCAAAACCTGAGTAGGAGCAAGACAATTTACCTCTCAAGGTAGATGTCGATGAATCCTATCTTTGAGACTTTCGATATGAAATGTAACTATTTATACTAATGCCACATATTTTGTTGGTAGACGACGAAGCCCCACTCTGTGAAAGCCTTGCTTACTCACTGAGAAAGGAAGGCTATGAGGTCACTACAGCACCAGATGGACACAGCGCGATCAAACAATTCCACAAGCAAGTACCCGATATCATTCTGCTCGATCTGATGATGCCAGAAGTTGATGGGATGGAAGTGTGTTGGCGTATCCGCGCTTTTTCTAATGTGCCTATACTGATGCTAACGGCTAAAGACCAAGATATGGATAAAGTGTTGGGCTTAGAGGCAGGGGCAGATGATTATGTGACCAAACCCTTCAATACGCAGGAATTGCTCGCACGGATTAAAGCTTTGCTGCGCCGCCATCATGCGGAATCTGCTTAAAAGCGGTTAAGGCATCCTTCAAGGGTTTGATAGCTCGGTTGGCTCAATCCGTGACCAATGGCGCTAGGTTAGGATCGCTTGCAACGGATACACCATTTATCCCAGTCATGTTTGAGCCGATGAAACTTTTTGCCCAAGACTCCTTCACGAGCAGATGGTTAGCATCTCTTCGGTGGAATTCAATCCACACGAAGCTCTTGTTTACCTACCTGCTCCTGATCGTCTTAGGAACCTCGCTTATGTCGGGTTACATCCTATGGACGTTTTATGCCTTTTTCATGCAGTCTCGTCAGACAGATTTAGAAAACTGGGCAACAGCACTGAGCGAGAGCGTTGCAGATGCCCTCGAAGAAAAAGATACGCAGCGGGTGCAGATCATTGTTCGGCGCCATGGGGCACCCGCCAATATCACACTCCGTGTCTTTGATGCCCAAGGTTCGCTGCTAGCCACCTCTAACCCTCAAACAGATCGACAAATCACCAATTGGCTGCTGATACCTGGCGTTTCAGAAGCACTACACGGTCATTCGATGCAGGGCATTGCTAAAGGGGTTTTATCAACAGACGATCGCCTCTATATTGTCAAACCGATGACTCGCAACGGTCAGATGTTGGGGATATTACGCATCTCGATTACTTTAGAACAGTTTCAGAAACAGTTTGTAAGGCTGATCTGGACAATTTTAGCCGCCCTTGGCATGACCATTCTTCTCTGTACCTTGGTCAGCGATCGATTAGCCCGAAGTCTCTCTAAACCCATTGAGGTGATGCGAAACTTTGCGATTCGTGTGGGTAGAGGACAGTTTGATGACAAACTCGTGATTCGTCAAAGCAATGAACTAGACCAACTCGCAACGGAACTGAATCGTATGAGTGAACGGTTGAAATCATTGGACAACGAACGCAGAGCCTTCCTAGCGAATGTTTCCCATGAATTGCGGACGCCTGTGAGTAACGTTCAAGTCACCATTGATGCGCTGGAGCGTGGCGCTGTGGATGAGCTGGAGTTGCGCGATCGCTTCTTTCAAACCATCAAAGAGGAGACGAAGCGGCTTTCGGGCTTGATTCACGATTTGCTTGATTTAGGACGCTTAGAAGCGGGTGTCACGCTATTAGAAATCCAAGCCATTGCCTTAGAAAGTGTCATCAGCCGTGCGATTAGAGCAATGGAAGTTCGTATGCAGGCTAAAAACGTGACTGTAGAAGTTGATGTTGCTGACCTTCGGATTATGGGCGATTCGGAACGCTTATTACAGGCTTTTTTGAATCTCTTAGACAATGCGATTAAGTACTCTACCCCTAATGCTCGTATTTTCATTGCTGCCTCTGGCAACCAGCAACAGGCTCTGATTTCAATTCGAGACCAGGGAAGCGGCATTCCTGAAACCGATTTACCTCGCATTTTTGAACAGTTTTACACCACGAGCCGCTCTAGTAAGAATGGGGTTGGTCTGGGTCTAGCGATTGCCAGACGCATTATTGAAGCGCATGGAGGCAGCATTACAGCCAATAGTAAACCCGGTCAAGGGGCTGTATTCACCCTTTCTCTACCCTTAGAATCATAAGTAGGGTAGTGTTCTGAAGGAAAGGATGGAGTAAGATACTCTTAGAGAGAAGTGTTTACCATTAGTGAGATGACAGTAGAAATTCATTCTTGTCTTAATTGTGGCGAGCGAAGCAGTCAGTCGTAACGGTCAAACTCGGCATCGTAAACAAAACTAGACATGTCGAGAATGTGGTCGTCAATTTGTTTTGAATCCGGCATGGAAAGCTCTTACCAAGGAACAACAGGAGTTAATGTCACGGATGCTACTTGAACGTATTTCTCAGGCTGGGATTGCTCGGCTATTATAAGTATCAGAAGATACAGTCCAGCGCTACGTAAATGCCGCTTCTGTTGTTGAAAAGAAGCAAGTGGAGGTAAGTGCTTTCGCCAAAAAAGCGCCTGAATGTTCAGATGGATGAGTTATGGTCGTTTGTCGATAATAAAGGAAATCAGCAGTGGGTATGGCTTGCATTGGATGCCCAGACTAGGGAAATTGGTGGCGTACATATTGGAGCTCGTAGCGCGGTATCAGAAGAGTGCATTATGGAATTCAATGCCACCAGTTTATCGTCAAGGTGCAGTTATTTATACTGACCATTGGAGCGCCTATGATTCTGTATTGCCCAGTAAACGTCATCGCAGTGTAGACAAAGATAGTGGTTTTACTAGCTATATCGAGCGCTTCAACTGCACCATTCGACAACGAGTATCTCGGCTGGTAAGAAAAAGCTTATCCTTCTCTAAAAAATTGGAGAATCCTATTGCTGCTATTTGGCGCTTTGTCCATCATTATAAGGCTAATTTACAACTCAAAATGCCTACTTTTCTTTGAATTCGGTTTTATTCTATTGATCCTTTCCTTCAGGCCACTACCTAATTTTGCAGATTAATCGGCAAGCGAATGGTAAAAGTAGAACCAACACCCTCCTGACTTTTTACGGAAATATTGCCACCCATCATTAGGCAAAAACGCTGGCTAATGGCTAGTCCCAAACCGGTGCCGCCGTACTTGCGGGTGGTGGAAGCGTCTGCTTGGGTAAAGGGTTGAAAAATTTGCTGCAACTGGTCGGGAGTCATCCCAATTCCTGTATCTGTACAATTAACAACTAAAAATTCTTTACTAGCAATTGAAGATTGAGAGCTTGCTACAGGTTCATAAGTGTTTTCTTGTTTTGCTTCACTGCTGTCGCCCCCAATCTTTTCTCGGCTAGCTGTGAGGGTAATTGTACCGTTTTGAGTGAATTTGGCGGCATTGCTCAGCAAATTTAATAAAATCTGCTGCAATTTCGTAATGTCACCGTGCATAGTGCCGATATTGCTAATTTGGTGCAAGTTTAGAGTGTTGCCGTTTTTCTCAATTAGTGGCACGGCGGTAGATGCTACTTCTTCAATCAAGGTGGCGATGTCGAAGGTTTCTAAGTAAAGATCCATGCGACCGGCTTCGATTTTTGAAATGTCGAGAATGTCGTTAATTAGTGATAGCAAGTGTCTGCCGGAAGAGCGGATTTTGTCTAAATCTGGAGTGAGTTCATCGTAACCCAATTCTGCGGTTTCTTCTTGGAGCATTTCGCTGTAGCCGATGATGGCATTCAGAGGTGTTCGCAGTTCGTGGCTCATGTTTGCTAAAAAAGCGCTTTTTGCGGTGGAAGCGGCTTCGGCTGCTTCTAGGGCGAGTTGCAAGGCGGATTCAAAGACTTTGCGATCGCTAATATCCTCAACGCTGCCTTCATAGTAGAGTACCTTGCCGTCGGCGTCGCACACTGCACGCGCGCTTTCGGATATCCAAATTACACTGCCGTCAACGCGGTAAACTTCTGACTCAAACCCCGAAATTTCTCCGAATTCTTCCATCACCCGCATAAACTTATCGCCCTGCTGAGGATTGACGTAAGCTTGCTGTCTGATGTTTGTGAGATTTGATGTTAATTCTTCAGGAGTGGCGTAGCCGTAGATGCGCGCTAAAGCTGGATTTACGCTCAAGAATTGACCTTCGGGGGTTCTTTGAAAAATGCCTTCGACGGCATTTTCAAAGATGCTGCGATATTTTTGTTCTGCTTGGCGCAAAGCGATTTGTGTACGATCGCGCTCGCTGGCTTCGATCGCCAATGATACTAAATCTGCCAGGGAAGCAGCAAAATTTTGTTCTTCTAATGTCCAGTTGCGAGTAGTTCCCACTTGTTCGATACAGATGACTCCCACTGTTTGTCCTCCCAGCCGCACTGGCGCATCTAAGGTGGATTTGATGCCGATTAGTGTAAAGTAAGATGCCACAAATTCTCTAGTTCTAACATCTGAGAGAGCGTCATCGGCTGCGATCGTTCGGTGTTCTTCCAAAGCTTTAAAATAATTTGGATAGTCTGCTGCTGCGATTTCATTACCTTGGGAATGCTGGTGGTTGCTGCGGTGAAATTGGTCGAGACATTGCAGTTTTGATCGACTCTCATCATATAGCCACGCCCCAGCTTTTTCTGTCTCTAGGGTATGAGCCGCCGCTTCGGTGATTTGCCTCAAAGCTACTTGCAAATTGCCTCGATACAGCGCTTTATTTCTTGCCAGTTCTACCAAAACCGTATTTTGCTTGAGCAATTGTTTTTGCCTTTGGCGTCGCACGGATTCGGATCGCTTCTGTTCGGTAATATCGCGAGCCACCCAAATTACCGATTCTTCAGAAAGCGGCGAAATGCTCGCTGCAAAACAAACTTCGCCGCCGTTAATGGTTAAATCGTACTCGATGCTGACAGTTTGCTGAGTATCTAAAGCTGCTCGGATGTGGTTGATAAAATAGTCGGCTGTAGCTTGCGGAAACATCTCTCTGACTGTTTTGCCCATTAATTCTTCGGCTGGTTTGTACAGCAGGGATAGATTGGTGGGCGCGATTTTTAAGTAGCGACCGCTGGCGTCCACAACTATAATTAATTCCTTCATGGCTGCAAACAAAGCCCGCAACTCTGCTTCGGCGGCTTCGAGTTCGGCAGTGCGCTCTGCTACTCGCTGTTCTAAACTAGAGTTGGTTTGTTCTAGGGCAACAAAAGACGATCGCAATTGTCGGGCCATTTGGTTGAAAGACTGAGCTAGAAGACCGAGTTCTTTGACGCCTTGAACTTCGACTTCGCCGTCTAATTCTACCGAGGTGAAGTCGGATGATTCGGACATTTTTGTTAAAGCTTTGGAAGCTTCCAGCAATCGGGTAATCGGTTTGACAACCCAGCGAGAGGTAAATATTCCGAGTGCGATCGCCAGTACGAAGGCAAAAAAGCACAATAAGATAGTTGTGCGAGTGTTGGCGTTAATTTGCTCCATAAAGTCTGCTTCCGGGATTGCGACTACAATCAGCCAATCGAGGCCGCGGCCGTCTTGCAGGGGAGCAACAGTAATGAATTGACGTTTGCCCTCTATCTCGAAGGTAAACTGTCCTTTGCTGTCAATTTCTTCAAAACTACCAAATCGTTTTTGCAAGTATTTGGAGGCCGATCGAATTAGCAGATTTTTGCTCTGTGTCGCCAACAGCCGTTTTTGTCCCTCTTTGTCGGTGACAAAGGGCAATTCGTCTGTAGAACTGGCGACTATTTGACCGCTGCGTTCGATCGCGAAAACTTGTCCCGACGGGCTAATTTTGATGCTTTTGAGAAAATCGCTGATTTGAGAAAGAGTCAGGTCAATTGCCAGTACCCCCTGCAGCTTACCTGTGTCATTGTAAATAGGCATCACCGGCGTAATGCCCAGCACTGGCGGTGCTGCGAAGACGTAGATGGGAGACCAAGTGGCTTTACGTGACTGTTTGGCAGCTTGGTACCACGGTCTAGTACGGGGGTCATAGGGGACGGTTTTGATTAACTCAGTGCGATTTCCTTGGCTATCTAGGCGATAAATTTGGCGGTTTGGAGCGGTTGATTCGTCTCTGATGTATACTAAGTGTTCTGCTTCTCGCTTGAGCAAGAGGAATCTGCCCTGTTCGTCGCCGTAGTAGATGGTTGTATTTCGATCGCTCAGCTTGGTCTGGTTCCACAAATAGCGCTCTAAGTTGGGGAAGTCTTCTGGGTCTAAGTTTCCAGAGGCGATCGCAGCAGTATTCATTTGCAGAAATAAATGAGACACATCCCCAAAACTGCGGAAATTTTCTTTCGTCCTCGCTGCGACTTCCAAGCTTAACCTCGTAGCAAGGTCATTGACGGCTTTCTGGCCGTTGCGAAACGAAAGCCATCCAGTCACGCCGACTGCTACGGAGATTTGCACCACCAGCGGTATCAACAAAACTAGGCTCAGTGACATCTTGGGCGAGCTTTTCATCAGACAACTGCTCAGATTTTTCAATAACATCAATATTCTGACACCTACCGAGTTTGCCGCTCGTTTGTCGTTTAAAAGATTCCCTACATATAAGTTACAAAATTGTACAGCAATAGTGAAGTGCAGCGACCAGCCGCTCAAAACGGGGCTGAGGTTTCCACCGCTACTGTAAAAACTTGTAATATTAATCATGCCACTACTTGCCTGAATGTGGCGATCGCTCTAGGGACTCGCGGTCAAAAAGTCACACTCCGTAAAAAAAAACAACTTTAGACCTGTGATCTACACTGTGGTTGGCATCAGTCATTGCCAATTATTCAAATTTTTAATCTCAACTTTTAAATCTAAAAGGTGTCACTTTGTCCGGGTGGGCATTGTCTTCCTTATGCCTAGTTAATAAAAATTTGATTTTATTTTTTTCTACAGTGCCAGGACAAATGTAAATTCTGTGACAATCGGGTGTTAAAAAATTTGCTATTAATAATATAAGCCGCCAAAATCCCTTAGCGTAGCGGGCGTAAGCCATCGAGTACCTAGAGGATAATTGAAGCATCTGCATTCCATCAAAAGCAGCAAATTAAAGCGTTTTTGGCTTTTTTTGACGCTCAATCTTTTGGCAAAATAATACTTCTGGAGGATGACATGAACTATACATTTGAAATCCTGGGCGTATCTCCAACTTTAACATTTTTTAACCAGCAGCAGGAATTGCTGAAACAACAGCAGCCATCGGGTGTAGAATACTTGGGAAACTGGAAGTGTACTCTCGATGCGTTTGTCGCATCCGTGGAGACAGTTTCTCCTTACCGGGGCTGGGATGTCGATCGAGTTGTAGACACCGTGATTAGTTTCTGGATGAACAACTCCGATAGCATCCAGTATTGGAGGCATAGGCTGGAGGATGCCGGCAGCGAAAACTTGTTAGTAGCCAGAGTAGGCGATATCAAGTCTTTGCAAGCCGCCTTTGAATCGCTGCTGGGCGAATAGAAAAATCGCCAATTGCGAAAAAGTCTATCGACTTTTTCGCAAAAATCAACTCAAGTGTCTATTCGCAATTCCCAATTCCCCTGATTCGCGGCACGGAAGTCGCAGATATACAATATCTGTTTCTTCCATCTTCTGCTTTCCATCTGCCTGATGCCTTCAACATCTGGCTAATGACTAATGACTTCGCAATTGGCAATTCCCAAATATTATGTCTCGTTCCAAAGCCCTGCAATCTTATATTTTTCTCCGCTTGCTCCTGGCACCGCTAATGTTGTGGACAATCACCACAGCAGTATTTTTATTGTTGCGGGCCACTCCGGGCGACCCCATAGATGCCATTCTCGGCTCACGAGCTCCCGCAGCCGCCAAAGAAGCAATGCGAACTCAACTCGGCCTCGACGCACCCCTGTGGCAGCAATATCTCAAATACATAAAAGACTTGTTGAGCTTCGACTTGGGAACCTCAATCACCACTCGCGGACAAACCGTGTGGCAAATTATCGGAGATTATTTCCCCGCTACAGTGGAATTAGCAGTTTGTAGCATGGCCATAGCTTTAATTGTCGGCATCAGTATCGGTTCCCTGGCAGCATCCCGCCCCAACACTATTTTCGATGCTGCAGGCCGTTTGTTTGGCATTATCACTTACTCGCTGCCCGCTTTTTGGGCCGGCATGGTTTTGCAATTAATTTTCGCAGTGCAGTTGGGATGGTTTCCCTTGGGAACTCGCTTTCCCGTCACATTCCCCGCCCCCGAAGGCTACACAGGACTCTACACGATTGACAGTCTCCTGAGCGCTAACCCGGGTCAGTTTCTCACATCTTTGCATTATTTGGCACTTCCGAGTTTGACCTTGGGCATTCTTTTGAGCGGCATTTTCGAGCGCATTGTCAGGGTGAATCTCAAGCAAACTTTGCAAGCAGATTATGTCGAAGCAGCTAGAGCTAGAGGCATTCCCGAATTCCAGATTTTATGGGCTCACGCTCTGAAAAATGCACTAATTCCGGTGATTACTGTCTTAGGGTTGACTTTTGCTGCACTGTTGGGCGGTGCTATTTTAACAGAGGTTACTTTTTCTTGGCCGGGGTTGGCAAATCGCCTTTACGAAGCGATTAGCTTGCGCGATTATCCAACTGTTCAAGGTATTGTGGTGTTTTTTGCGGCAATTGTCGTAATTGCCAGCATTGTAATTGATATTTTGAACGCTTACGTTGACCCGCGAATTCGGTACTAACAATATCAAGGAAGAAGGGCAGCAGATGCGCGACTGTGGCACTCTAGGCTTTTTCTACCTGTATTTCTGCGTTCGCCAGATGTTGCAGCCAGCGGTGGCCCTGTAGAAGCAGTTGTCAAAAACATCGATCGGCTTTTAGAGTGACGACACTTAGCGATTTATGGGCAATACTGGAGAAAATAAAATTATACATTTGAGGAAACGCTGATGAGATTATTGCGAACAATCGCCGCTCTATCGGCGGCCTTGACCCCACTGATGGCTGAAGCTGCCTTTAGCCGTCCCATGCCGGGAACAGCCGATTTTCCCAGAGCCTCAAACCCCGATGTAAATGTGCCGGTTTGCTTCATCGAAACCCGAGGCGGCACAACTTTTGATTTAGTCAGCTTGTGCGGCAGCAATGCTGCTCCCCAAAACCCTGCTCCAGTTGCGGGCAACCCCGCCAATGCTCCTGCAAATAACCCCAATGGGGCTGCTCCGCCTCCTCCCCCGAACCCCAACGCCATCACCAGAGATGGTGTCGGCACGCCGATAACTACTCCAACAGGCACGGCAAATCCCAACAATCCCAATAATGCCAATCCGGGAACAGCGCCGAGTACCAATCCCAATAATGCCAATCCGGGAACTTCGCCGAATACCACTCAGAATCCGGGAACAGCGCCGAATACCAATCCGAATAATCTCAATCCGGGAAGTTCGCCCTATATCACTCCCAATAATGCCAATCCGGGCACTTCGCCGAATACCAATCCCAATAATCTCAATCCGGGAAGTTCGCCGAGTACCAATCCCAATAATAGTGCGTCTCCCACGGGTGGAACTGCTGGCGATAGCAACAGCGATTTAGTCCCCAATCCCAATCTCAATCTTCCGAGAGTGCCGCCGAGTTCCTTTAGCCCCGGAGGTGTTGCACCGACTAGAGATGCGATTGATGGGCCCCGCCAGTAATCGGCGAAGTGTCAGAACTTTCATCACAGAAACCGGGTTTCTCTGAAACCGTCTCTTTTTTAGGGATTGTTCACCCGCGAGGAAGCCGGAATATTTATTTGCCTGCTTAATATTTATGTCAGGTGCGATCGGCATATTTTGTAGCAAAGTAGCCAAATAAAAGTTAAGCTAAGAACTTGTAGACGCTATCGGCCAAGCACTCTTTCAAAACTGGACAACCAGGTAGAAGCAGTGATAGATAGCCAGCTTTAATCCGTAACAGGATTAGCGATCGGCATAGGTTAAAATTATTCCCAGGCGGGTGCTCGCCAGCTCCAATTTCTCAAGCTAAGCCATTAAACAGACATATTTTTGTTAAGCCAGTGTGGTTTGGAAAGTACAGGCTGATAACATTAGCCAGACAAAATTAACCCGATTATTCGGAGGCTCTTCATGAGCAAAATATTTGTTTTAAATTGGAACAAAATTGCTCTAGACCCGATACTCTCCGAGGGCTTCGCTAACGCACTTGAGGAGGACATCTAGTGTCAAACTTAGTTCAACGCTTAGAAATAACCGCTCATCCGCAACTAGAAAAATCCCTGGGCTATCGAGGAGATAGTCGTTGGGTAGCTTGGCGCTGGGAACCCGACATCGACCAACTTATTTCCAGCGACGGCAAAACAGTCGGCACTGGCAATAATATGGCTTGGCTGGTGTTTTTGCAGCACGATTTAGTCGATCCTGCGCTACAAGAGTACAACCTCGGCGAGGGCGATCGCTACTGGCTGCTTTTAGACACCGAAACTAGAAATCTCTACGTCGGCGAGGGGAAAACTGTTCAAAGTCTGCTCGAACAGCCGGAAAGTTTAGGTTTATTGGCCTGTCTCGATGGCGGGAATGCCGATCGACAAACTGGTGAAACTTGGCAGCAAACGCTATCTCAACTAACAGCCAAACCAGTTGTTCGCTACCTCACAAATGCCCTTCCTTTCGGTATCGCGGCCGCTTTGATAGGTGCTTTAGGCATCGGAACCGGATTGTGGGTAGTACCGGCGGTGCAGCAGAAAATAGCCGAAAAAGCGGCTTTTATTTCTCCAATTAGTTCTGGCGCTAACTGCGGGCTTGGCGGTTCCGACGATTTTTCAGGTTATATCGGTTCGTCAAGCGGAAATAAAGAACTTCATTTAATAGGCGTTTACGAAGCCAATGCGGATCACAAGAACCGAGATTTATCAAAAAGTGCGATCGAAGTCAAGGTAGAACGCCGAAACAAGCCAATAATTCTCGCACTTTCAGCCTACGAACCGGTGCAATGGAACATTACCGCAGAACCGGGCGCAGTTATCGAAAAAATCATCGTTAACGGGTACCACAACCAAACTGTTTCAGGAGTTTCGGGAATTCCAATTGAAGAGCACAGCTACGAAGAAACCGGAGACAATCTCGGCGACTTTATCTACAAGTGGGGTGCTACCACTGGCAGTTCCAATACTTCCTCCCTGGTGACTAAATTGGAACAGACAAACCGCACCAGTTTAACTTCCTTTCAAGGATGCTACAGAGGTAAGAACTTTAGTATTAATTGAGACCAGCGAGAAACCGCGACAAGTTATACAATTTTCGCTTTTCGATTGGGAATAGCTGATTCGATATGGTTTTGAAAGTTCTTACAGTTCCCTTTTTTTTTAACTGGTGTTAAAACCTATTTCTCTAAAATCACAAAACCCGCGTCGGCGGGTTTTTTATTGAGAGTTCAACTTATTGGCATCTCTATGATATGATATCCGGTGGCG
The DNA here is from genome assembly GCF_036701295.1 of Microcoleus harperi Pol14_C6. NCBI lineage: Bacteria > Bacillati > Cyanobacteriota > Cyanophyceae > Oscillatoriales > Microcoleaceae > Microcoleus > Microcoleus harperi. The sequence continues at coordinate 11,467 of NZ_JAUBQN010000045.1, forward strand.
TGCTCACCAATTCCCAATTCTCACAATACTAATAGATTTCCTATGAAATACTGGTACGAAACGCTCGCAGTAGCACAGCGAATTTTAATTGAATTGGGGAGGCGGCGACGCAGCTTAGTCCTGTGGAGTATATTTCCAGTTTCTATCTTGTTTATTAACGGTTTAATTTTAAAAGAACGGGCTAATCTCAGCACAGCAAAAGCCTTTGAAGTTGCTGCACCTGCAAGCTTAGTAGGAGCGGCTTTATTTTTTAGCTGTCTCGGTGGTAGCGTAGCAACAGTAGTAGCAGAGCGAGAACAGCATACCCTCAAACGCTTGTTTATTTCCCCTCTGAGCGGCACTTCCTACTTTTTAGGGATTTTCCTGGCTCACAGTTGCATCGGCATCGGTCAGGTAATTTTAGTATACACGATCGCCTCTTTTTTAGGAGCACAATTCCAAGGCTCTCTTCTGCTAGGATGTGCGATTATTCTGCTCAGTATTGTATCTTATGTAGGTGTAGGCTTTATTCTCGGCACCCAGTTTGCGAGGCGCACTGAGGATGTCAACTCCCTAGTAGCCGCTTTCGGCGTCCCCTTGTTGATTTTAGGAGGCGCATTTTTGCCGACTTCGCTGTTTCCCAAAAGTCTGCTGGAACTCGCCCAGTACAATCCAATTTATCACATGAACGAAGCGCTGATGGGCGTGTGGGCTGACGGCAAAGATTTGGCTGATATTGCCGAACACTTCTGGTATTTATTCATATTTTCTATTGCCATGATTGCAGGTGGATGGCTTTCTTACCGCAGGATGCTGAGAGTAGAAAGAAGACTTTAAAACTATCTCATTATGTGGTAATTATTCATCTCTCTCTTCTGGAGACTCAGCGCGCTCTGCGCTCTCTGCGGTTTAATATCGTTCAGAAAAAACCGTAAATATATAAAATAATACGGAGACTTAAAGCAGTGCTGCAAATAGAAAAGCTAAATAAGTCCTATGGCGAACGTTCAGTGCTTAAAGATTTAACACTGCACATCCAAGCTGGAGAAATTTACGGTTTGCTCGGACCAAACGGGGCGGGAAAAACTACAACTATCAATATTTTATGTAATTTGTTAAATGCCGACAGCGGCCAGGTTTCTATTAATGGCGAACCTGTTTCTGACTCTACAAAATCCTTAATAGGTGTAGCGCCTCAAGAAAATTTGCTTTACAAAAGCCTTAGTTGTGAGGAAAACCTCAACTTTTTTGCTCAAATTTACGGCTTAGAGCGCAAGCAGCGGCGCTATCAAGTAAGACACTGTTTGAAAGCAGTAAATTTGACAGATAGAGCTACAAGCCCAGTAGAAACTTTGAGCGGAGGAATGCAGCGCCGTTTGAATATTGCGGTGGCTTTGGTACACCAGCCTAAATTAGTAATTTTAGATGAACCGACAACGGGTTTAGATATTGAGGCTCGCTATGAAATTTGGGAGTTGATTCAGCGATTGCAATCGGAAGGAATTACAATTTTGCTGACAACTCACTTGTTGGATGAAGCTGAGCGTCTTTGTCAGAAAATCGGGATTCTAAAAAATGGCAGTATTGTAGCTGAGGGCAGTTTAGAAGAGTTGCAAAAACTGATTCCGGCTCAAGAAATTATCATCGTAAAAACCGACGAAGAAGCTGAAGTCATCGCCCGCGCTAAACAATACAGTTTCATCCCCCGTCGCTACGGTAGCGATTTAGCTTTTTGGCTGCCGGAACGTTTAGAATTAAAAGAGATTATTTTGCTGTTCGACGGGATTTCTATTGATTCAATCGCTCGGTATCCGGTGCGGTTAGAACATATTTATGTCGAAGTAACGAAACAAAGCTAACAATGACACAGTGCGACGGTTTTGCATCGCATCTTGCGAACAGGCAAGAAGCCTGTTCCACAATAAACTTAATGTCTTGTGGAACAGGCTTCTTGCCTGTTCTTGAAAAACTTATAGCCAATGGTGCAAGATGTGATATCTAACTAAATTTGATATTACACGGCTTTTGCCCACTCGATCCAAGTTTCCATCGGGCGGAAACCGACCGATTTGTAAAGCTTTGTCGCCCCTGTCAAACTGTCAGCATCAACGCTGAGTTTAGCTGTGTTTGCACCCGCTGCTTTCAACTTATGCAAACCAGCTAATAGCATCGCTTTTCCTAAACCCATTTTCCGAAAATCGCGCCGCGTACCCAGCAATTCAATCCAACCGTCTTTTGTGCCGCTGCGGGCATTTTTTTGGGATTTGATTTGACAGTCGCAGAAAGCAGCAAATTTATGATCGCCCGAAACAGCAATCAAGTCTAATTCCGGCTGATAATTCGGATCTTGCATCCAATAACGCACGGTTTCCGCAGTTAAATCGTGGTGATTCCAGTGATCGATAAATGACTGGTTGAACATTTCTACCCAGGGTTGGATGTCTTGTTCTCCCGATACGTGAGTCAGTGCAAAATCTGCTGGGAATTCCGGCGCGGGAATCGGTTCGGCGAGGGATCGGGCCATTGTCCAAAAATAGCGATCGACCTCAAAGCCCTGTTTTTCTAGCAGCCGGATCTCATCGGTTTTGTCCTCCCGGCTGTAGGTACGCAATTTTGCAGGCAAATTCCGTTCTTTTCCTACTTCGCGCAGCCGCTTTTCGCCCCACTTAATGATATATTTTTCCAAACCTGCGCCGCGCACGTTTGGATGCACGTAAAACCAAAGACAAGCGTCGATTTCCTCTGGCGAATCGGGCATATCTAGGAGTGACAAACCGATTAGTTTGTAATTACCATCTTCCCACAATTGCACGTCGCGGGCTTGGTCGAGTTTGGGGGCATCAAGTATTAGCTTAAGTTCAGTTGCTGAGACTTCTTCGCCGAGTCGATCGACTGCTTCGCAAGCATCGATTAAATTTGCGATCGCGCACCAGTCAGTTTCGCCCTTGTAGGAGCGTGTTGTTAAGATATTCATAGAAAACTTGCAATCCGTAAATTCGGACTGTTCCTCTTAAGTGGTATTGGCAAACAAGTACAGTGAATTTCTTGCAAAACTCCGAGTTTTTGATGATTAACCGCAGATGAACGCAGGTAAACGCGGATGTAATGCAGATTTATTGTGGTGTCGATAAAACTCAGAAACCTGTTTATATCACCCAGGTTTTCAGGTTTTATCTAATTAGGCAATCATAAAAATTGGTTGGCCCTTTGGGGCTAATTTTGTAGGTAAATTTATGGCTGGATGTCGATGAGTCGCGCTCTCTTTCGTTACCAAGCTTGGTGCTTAAGTAACTATTGTTTGGATCAAGTTTTTACAGCTAAGTAAAGAAGTTGTCACCCCCACCGGGTAGTTTATTTTTACTTTTGCTCTGTTTTACAATAAATCCTTTCTCAGGGATTTGTTGCTCCTCCTGTTAACTCGCCCGATCGGGGGAGGGGAGAAATTGAACTTATTTAAAAGTCCCCTATCTCAACTATAACCTGAGCTGTTTTTTTTTGCAAGTTTGAGGTCAGGAGAGTTTTGGTAGTATGGACGGGAGCAGGTTTTTGAGGGGAGAAGTATCGCAGTTTTAACCGACCGTAACAGTAGTTACTATCACTTTTTTACCTGATTTTAGCTGGGATTTATCCAAACATTAAACTAACATTAAACTAGATTTCGGATTGGTAGAAGGTAAATATGCTTGACAACCTGGATTTAAACATTTCCCTAGATAAAGAAACCTACGAGGCCAAGATAGAAATTTTAATGCAACAGTTGCGATCGCTCCAACTGGCCTGCCGAGAAAAAAAATTGCCCGCAATTATCGTCCTCGAAGGTTGGGCCGCCGCCGGCAAAGGCGCTTTAGTCCAACAAATGGTCGGGTATATGGACCCGCGGGGGTTTGCCGTCCACCCAATTTGGCCGCCGTCAGATGCAGAAATGGGCTATCCTTTCCTGTGGCGGTTTTGGCAGAAACTCCCCGCCCGCGGCAAAATTGGTTTTTTCTACCACAGTTGGTACACTCACATTTTAGAAGACCGATTGTTCGATCGAGTCTCCGACGCCCAAGTACCCACAGTCATCAGGCAAATCAACGCCTTCGAGCGGCAGATGGTAGATGACGGCGCGGCAATCGCCAAATTTTGGATTCACCTGAGCAAAAAAGAACTCAAGCACCGGCTCAAAAAACTAGAAGACGACACCTTACAAGCTTGGCGAGTGCGGCCCGAAGACTGGAAACAAGCCAAAAAATACGAAGAATATACAACTTTGGCAGAAGAAATGGTGGCCCAAACCGGCACGGGCCGCGCACCTTGGACGCTAGTAGAAGGCGATTGTCAGCGGTGGGCCAGAGTCAAAGTTTTAACGCAAATGGCAGCGACCATTACAGAAGCCTTAGACAGGCTGCCGATGCAATCTGCACCCGTAAAATTGCCACCTCAAGAAAGGTTGCAACCCACCGAACCCGACTTGCTGGCCCAAGTAGATTTAACTCAATCGCTGTCGCCCGACGAATACAAAGAGCAACTTCGCGAACAACAAACCCGTTTTGGCAAACTGCAACAAAGCATTGACGAAGAGGAAATCCCCGTATTAGTGATGTTTGAAGGTTGGGACGCCGCCGGTAAAGGAGGAGCAATCAAACGCTTGACGGACGTATTAGACCCCCGCAGTTACACCGTTAATGCCTTTGCGGCCCCGACAGACGAAGAAAAAGCGCATCACTACCTCTGGCGGTTCTGGCAGCGGCTGCCAACGGCTGGTAAAATTAGCATTTGCGATCGTAGTTGGTATGGTAGAGTGCTCGTCGAGCGAGTCGAAGGATTTGCCGCCGAACTCGAATGGCGGCGAGCTTATCAGGAAATCAACGAATTTGAGGAGCAACTTACCAGTTTCGGTTGTGTCTTAGTTAAATTCTGGCTGCACATCAGTCCTGACGAGCAACTAAAGCGGTTTACAGAGCGGCAAAACAATCCATTTAAACAATACAAACTCACCGAGGAAGATTGGCGAAATCGGGAAAAGTGGAATTATTATGAAGTGGCTGTGAATCAAATGATTCAGCGCACCAGCACGCCGCTTGCTCCCTGGACGCTAATTGCGGCCAATAACAAGTATTATGCTCGTGTTAAAGTAATTCAAACGGTAACGGAGGCAATTCGGAATCAACTGAAGCGCCGATAAATTGGGATTGGTGAATCGGTAACAGGTAATGGGGAAAAAAGTAGGCAGAACAAAGCAAGCTTGAATTGTCAATTCCACCTGCGGCGTGCTCGATCCATTACCAATTACCAATCAACCATTACCAGTTATCAATTACCAATTAACTGTCAGCAATCTGTGACTGGAAGTAGCGGGCTTGCACCCTGCAACCAATAGTTGATAGCTGACCGGAAGCGAGCATTAGGATAAATGCGATCGGGCTGCGTTATTGGCGACCGTTAAAAACTCACCGATTCCCGTATTTCCTCCCGCAGCTAAATTCGCGCTCGTTTCCAAAACTTCTGTACTAATTTATGAAGACACAGAATATTGCAAGATGCCAGAACTGTTAGCTCGCATTCTATTTCTATTCCTCCTGTTCTCACTGATCAAATCGTGGTGGGATCAATCAGGGGGTAAAGACAATCCTTTATTAGACCGGCTGCGCGTTTTACTGCTGATCAGCCTTTTGATTCTAGCTTTTTTTGCACCAGACACCCCGGTCGGAGCAGCGATTTTCGGGCTCATAGCCTTCTTCTTTAAGCCGCTGGGTTTTTCCATCACGCTGCTGGTGATTGCATCGGCGCTGATCACGAACGGGGGCATCCGCAACCCGGCGCCGAGAATGATCCTGGCAGCCCTGCTAGTTTTAATCCTTTCGAGTATGCCAGTTGTTGCTTACTGGTTCGCCGAACAAGCAGAACGGGACGCCGCCGCAGCCGTCCGCACAGTTTGCTGCGACGAAACCGCAGCGGCAATCGTCCTACTGGGCAAGGGAACTACTCAGCCTCACATCCCCAACCGAGTAGCGATTCAACTAACAGATACCGGCAATCGCCTGCCCTATGCTGCCGTTTTGTACAGAAAACAACTCGCACCGATGGTCATCGTTACCGCTGGCCCGAGACACGAGTTGGAGGGTTATGTTGGCGAAGCTAAGGATATCGAGACTTTGCTGGCAAACAACATGGGCGTGCCACGCAGCAGTATCGTTCTGGACAATAACGGCAGCAACATACGCACCAGCGCTGAAGAGGTGAGAAAAATACTCGACAGCCGTGGCGCCCCGCGCAAAGTCATCCTCGTAACATCTGCGATTCAGATGCGCCGTGCCAGCCTAGCTTTTGCGAATATGGGAATTCAGGTGATTCCCAGGGCTACCGACTTCTACACTTTTCAACCCACCTCACGAGGGAGCTCCAGACTGCGCTTAGACGCGGGAGATTTTTTGCCTAGTGCAGAAGCTTTGGTAACTACGACGCGAGTATTCGATGAATATTTCGGGTCTTTCTATTACTATTTGCGCGGCTGGCAGGCTCCCAGGGCCTAAAGTGGCAAGTTGCTGGTGTTTTTCTTAGGCAACAGCGACTGCTCCCCATATTGGTTTAAAATCTGATGAGAAGAAGACCTTTGTGGGGAGCTGTATTTTTTTCTCATTCCGGCGGGGTCGCCGACAATCAAGTTTGCCATGAATGCAAACAATACCCAAAAGATAATTGGCTCCCACTGGGATTTTGTGGGCTTTGCTTCAGGGGTTTTGACAGATTCAACGTTGACTTTGATATCTAGTTTGCCTTCTATTTCTTTGCCTTTGAGAACCCCGTCGTTGCACACACCCTTAAAAATCATGGGAGCGGGCTTTGGTGCTTCTGCTTTCGCTTCTGTCATTTTTTTATCTTGGTTTTTGTAGATCCGGTTGGATAGTAAATTCTTAAAGGTTCGGGGGTTTTCCGGACAGGATTTGGCGAACTCTGAAAGAATTAAGTTAAATATGTACCCCGCTCCTTACTGGGGCTTAGACATCAGAACCTGAAGGCATTTCAAGCTAGTGCTTGTTTGTTTTGTTTAGCAGCATTGCCTTGAAGCTGCTAATTATCTATCTGGGTGAAGGAGAGGTTTTTATGCAAAATACAGGTTTTTTATGAAAAATTTATTTTCTGCCGGTGCGCCGAAATGTCAATAGCCTGAAGTTCGAGCTTGGTTTCTGGTCACAGAGAGCTGAAGTGACGCAATTCGGTTAATAAACTGGGTTTCTGGCTCAACATCGCGCCAGGAATGCCAATCTAAAATTTTAAATAATCTAAATAATCTATAGTGCAAATATCCACCAGCAAACTATCTTGCCTGCAACCCGAACAACTGGCAGCTTGGGCAAAAGAGGCAATAAATCGCAGTAAATCCGGTCAAATCCCCGCGTACATCCCTCTCCTTGCACAAGCAGATAGACAAGGCTTTGCCGTGCAAATTCGGGAAATTGACGGTAAAATTTTGAGCTGGGGTAGTATTGCTCAAACATTCCCGCTGATGAGTGTAGTCAAGCCCTTAGTGCTGCTTTATTTGCTGTGCCAATTGGGAGAAAAAACGGTTTTTGACTGGGTGGGCTGCGAGCCTTCGGAACTGCCTTTCAATTCCTTAACTCAACTCGAAATAGACCAAGGGAAGCCGAGAAATCCGATGATTAATAGCGGGGCGATCACCCTAGCGTCTTTGATTCCCGGTGAAAATGCTGTGGCGCGGTGTCAAAACTTGCTCGATTGGTTAAATCAACAGGCAAACAGTCAGTTATTTGTGGACGAGTTAATGCTTGATTCAGTGAAGACAAATCCTAATCAAAATAATTGGAATCTCGCCTTAAAAATGGTAGAATCGGGTTATCTTCAAAACGCGGAAATTGCTTTAGAAACCTACAACCGCGTCTGCTGTTTGTCGGGAACTGTGGAAGATTTAGCTAAGCTGGGGATGGTTTTGGTAAATAGTGGCGATCGACAAATCGGCGAAAACTGCCGTACTGTCAAAGCACTGATGGCAACTTGCGGTTTGTATGAAGCATCCGCCCGCTTTGCGCTGCGGGTGGGACTGCCGGCTAAGTCGGGAGTGAGCGGGGCAATGCTTTCGGTAATTCCGGGTCAAGGTGCGATCGCATCTTACAGTCCGCCCTTGGATCGAGACGGAAATTCTATCGGTGGCTTACTTCTGTTAGAAAAAATAGCTAAAACTCTGCGACTGAGCGTATTTGATTAGATTAAGAATTACGCACGGGTGGTCAGGGTTTCGACTTCGCTCAACCACCGGGATTTTTTGCGAGAATATTTCGTGAATGCTGGCATCAACTGCCAAAAACCCAGTTTCTTTGGTTTTGATACGTCAGTCCTGAACCAATGCCCAATGCCCAATAACTAATGCTTTTCACCCAAAATAGCATAAACCACAGTCTCTTCTTTTTTGCCCCGCAATTGAATCGAGCCTACTTTTTGGCCTTCGTAGCGATCGCGCACGTAAGCAAAAGTCCTCGCCGTCACCAACAAATTAAAAGGACTGTCAGAAACAATTTCCTTATTCATCGCTTCCAATCTAGCAGCAACATTGACAGCATCGCCGATCACAGAATAATTCAAACGCCGGGAACCGCCGACGCTGCCCGCAACTAACTGTCCGGTATGCAAACCAATACCAAACTTAATTAAAGGTTTGCGTTCACTTCTAAGCTGCTGGTTAAGTTGGTGCAGCCGTTCGTGCATTGCAATACAAGCCGCAACTGCATTCAAAGCATCTTGTTGAATTTGCCGATATTCGGTATGGCAAAAAGGTACCCCAAAAACTGCCATAATTGCATCACCGATGTATTTATCTACAACACCGCCGTGATCCATAATACAGTCGGTCATCGCTTCCAAATAATTGTTCAACCAGGTGAGCAAATCTCGCGGTCGCATTTTTTCTGAAATCGAAGTAAAACTACGAATATCCATAAACAGCACGGTTGCTGTAAGCTCTTGAGGTTCGAGTTCTCCCTGTTCAAATATCTCAGCTTTTCGTTCCCAAATAAGCTGAGCCGTCTCCGGAGCGACGTGCTTTTCAAATAACCTCATCAACTGCTGCTTTTCGTACTGTTCCCGCAGTTGCAAAGCAGTGCCAGCTAAAATGAGAGTGCCGATAGGTGCAGCAATCGGAACCCACCAAAAAAAGAAGCCAAATAGCAAAGCCGCAGCCGCAATCCAAACAACAGGCAAACCGAGAGCGATCGCAATTCTCTCTTGAACACCTCGCTTGGACAGAACCAAAGCGGTAAGCGGGCCAATCCCCAACAATAACAAAATTTCTACCAGTACCGGCAGCCGCTGCAGCAAGCGTTGATTGAGCAAATTGTCAACCAACGCTGCATATAAATAAACCCCAGCCGTAGTCTTGTTGAGAGGTGAAGATATGGGGTCTAAACCCGTAGCAACTATGCCAACTAAAACTAACTTATTGGCCAGAGCGTCTGCAGGAATTCTACCTTGTACCACATCAACAAAAGCATAGGTAGATAGATTTTCTGTTTTCCCCGGCCAGTTAATCCAAACTTTTTTTTCCTGCTTATTTTTTGACTGGGGAAGCAATACTGGATCTTCGGGGTTAGCAGCATTGTACCTGTGAGTCATGGCTAAACCGAAATTAGGAATCCCGTTGAGAAAAATTTTTGACTCGCGGCTAATACCGTCGCTATCGGCTTCTTGGCTGATGTGGCCGACACCTGCGGCGACTGCTTTTAAAGATGCTACGGGTTCTTCTTTGAGGGTTCTAGGGAGTACAACTTTGCCGTTGGCGGCAATTGCCGGGGCTAAAATATCATCTTTAGGGCTTGGATCGAGGAAAAGAATGTCAAAACCAACGGCTGTGGGGGGGGATTTTTTCAGCGCCTCTAGCAGTTGGGCGTAGCGGTTGCGAGGCCAAGGAAATTGACCGTATTCCTGCAAGGAATGCCGTTCGATCGCAATTACTGCAATTCTCTTATCCCATCCCGGATTTGGAAAAAAACCCGATTCTCGAATTTGAAATAGGGTTTTGTATCCCAAATATTCAAGGGGTTTCCACATTCCAAATTGCAGCATGGCGACAGACATTATACCTACTATTGCTCCTGTCATCCAGGGAGGGTTTGTGGCTATATAGTGCCGCAGACCGAGCAGTTGATTTTGTTTGAGACGATCGATCCATTCTTTGAACTTCATGCAATTAATTTTACGCATTCATTGACATTAGACTCCGACTTTCGAGAGGAGTTATATCCATCCTCAATGAGTCGTAAATTTTTTCACCCACTCCAACCCTCACCCGATCGAGGGGAGGGAGTAAGAAATTCACAAATGATGCGAGGCTTACTATATATCAATTCCGGTTGCACTCCTAGGGATTGTGAACTTGTGACAGTTTACTCTTGACTCGGTATCTAAAAACTGAATGGTTGAGTGTTAACTGTTGACTCAATTTGATTATTTAGATGCAACCGGAATCCCTAGTAGAGTCATGAAATTTTACAAGACCCTAATGGCGAAAGGTTAACGCCAAGTTTATTTATTTTGACTAATCTGTTGGGCATCTAAATTATATTTGTAGGCGGGCGAGACACCTCACAATAATTGCATTAAACTTGACTTTAATATTTAGACGCGACTGGGCTTACGAAGTTTCACCGCGAAATGCTTCGCCCCTCTACGAAATAATCAACTCAAATAAGACTTACGATCTAACTTACTTCCTCCGAGACTGCCCGCGCACTTTACTCTTAGATAGGTTGTTTAGGGAACTGCGAGGCTATAATGCCGTTCTGTGATTGACGGGCCTCGGACTACGATTTTGAGACGGCGGCTTGGAGGTAAAATTCCTTGGATTTTGAAGTTGCCATTTCGATCGATCTTAATCGCTTCGTTGTTGACATAAATTATGTCGATCGGGTTAATTTGACCGCTGAGGTGATAGATATTGCCACTGAGTCTCAACAAGCTGCGGACTTTGAGTTTAGCTAGGCGAGGGCTGGCTGAGGGCGCCACGGGCGAGGTTTGAGGGAAAATTGTGGTAGCGTTGCCGCTGTTGACAACTAATTCCGAGTCGGTGTTGCCGGATACTACGACTGCACCTTCAATAGTTTCGACGGCGGTTTTCCCGCCGCCGACGCTGACGCCAAAGGAGGTGCCGCGAACTCCAGCAACGCCTTCTGGGGTTTCAACTCTGACTGGGGCGGTTTTGGCAGAACTTTTTTGTTGGGCAATTTGACTGGATTTGCCGAGTCCGCTGAAGGTATTGAGGGCGGCTATTTGGTTTGGGGGGATAATTGTTGAGGTGTTGGCTGCGGGAGTTGTCGCAGCAGTTTTGCCGATCGACAACCTGACTCGCCCCCTGCTGACAAAAATCGCTGTGTCTTTTTGGCCGCCTGCACTGCTTGACAAATTGGATATTCTGACTGCGGTTTTTTCGGCAACTTCCACGATGCCGGCGTCGTTGTCGATGCCTAAACGGGCTGTGGAATCGGGGCCGGTGATGATTTCGTCTCCGGGGGCGAGTAGCCGATCGCCCACAACCGCCGGCCGTCCTTTAAAGCTGACTGTACCGCGAATTTCTTCTATTTCGAGCGATCGTCCGGCCGCTGTTCCCTGGGCGTTTATCGTCTCTGCTGGGGAGGAATTAGCCGCCACTGTTGCCGGATTTGTTGGAGCTTTTGAGGCTGTTGGCAGTGCTGACGGTCGATCGACTGAGATAATTTTAGTAGCGTTCGACGGCTGTTTGGGGGACGGAGAGAGCGGACTGGCGATCGTCCCACGACTGAGTGGCAGACAGGCGAACACAGCTAACGACAAACTTAGGAGCGGAATTTTGGTCGAGCGCCCACAGGTAAAAATTTTATTCATAATTTCAATTTTGTCATCTTGAAGTTTCTAGACTTCCTTTCCTGTATCAGACACCCTAAATCCGGCAATCGTTCCACTTTTTATGCCGTAACACAGCAGTAAAAATAAAGTTTCTCAACATGAAATTTTAGCATTAAATCTTCTTTTTATTGTCAGATTGTAGTAAACTGTTACAACATGGCACTTTACTACAATCTGACTTCGGAAAATTTTGCAATCCAGACTCCAAGTGCTTTACAGCATTGATGTTAGCCAATGTCAATGTTAGAAATAGAAGATTTATATATAGCAAAGATAAAATTAGTTAATGCTTCTGAATGTCTTTTGGCTTCTTCCGGAAGGATGACTAATTGGAAATAAATCTTGTAGTTGTGGCAATTAATAAAAAGATTGTTTTTGCGAAGGGATAAAAAATAATTATCTCCGTGGTGCGCGAGGCTCTGGAAGTTGAGCTTGCCGCTGTGGAACCTGATGAAGCACACCCAAGCGAATTCGGGTAGACGATCGACCAACCGCGACTAGAATACCGTCTTTTAGGGAACGTTGGTGGAAATTTCGATGGAAAATCATAGTGAGCGATCGCCTGCTGGTGTTGCTGTTCCGAAGTAGACGCCAAACTGTAAAATAAACGGTTGTATATAGGTTATATAGAGCAGGAGAACAATTTCCGTGGCAATAGAAGTAGGTCAGAGAGTGAAGGTGCGCCGTCTCAGAGATCGGATACCTGCAAATATAGTGGGCAAGATAAAGGAGAATCCAGTAGGCACTGTTGACGGATTCAAAATGGTTGACGGTAGCGGAGTAGGCGTGGTTGTCAAGTTTGACGGTTTTGCGACTTGGTTCTTTGAAGATGAGCTAGAACCCGTTTAACAGATTTAGAAGGAAGAAGGAAGAAGGAAGAAGGAAGAAGGAAGAGGAAAAATTTTCCCAATTCTTCCCCTCTCCCACTCACCGACTCTCCCACTCTCCTCTTCCTCCATTCTCCCCCCTCCCCCACTCTGGCTGAAGGTTGCGCTTAAATGTTAAAGAGTAAGCTTTGGCAGTGAGAACAGAAAATGGCTTTGATTTTGACATTTTTGGGCAAAGGCGGCACTGGCCGCAGTACGATCGCGATCGCAACAGCTAAAAAATACGCGGCTCAAGGCAAGCGAGTTCTGCTGCTCGGCCAAGATCCTGGCCCTGCATTGGGTATTCTGCTAGGGGTTCCTCTGACTCTCAACCCCCAGGAAATCGCCCCCAACCTCAAAGCAGTTCAGGTGCAAAGCGCGCCGCTGCTAGAACGCAGGTGGGACGAAGTTAAACAACTAGAAGCTCAATATGTCCGCACTCCCTTTTTCAAGCAGATTTACGGTCAAGAATTAGGAGTTTTACCGGGGATGGACAGCGCGCTGGCGTTGAACGAACTTCGGGAATACGAGGACAGCAAACAATACGATGTAATTGTTTATGACGGCAATGGCGGCATGGATACGCTGCGGATGCTGGGAATGCCGGAAATTCTGAGTTGGTACATCCGCAGGTTCCGCCAAGCTTTGGTAGATTCGGATTTGGGGAAAGCGCTTTCACCTTTTATTCAACCGGTTGTCAGTACCGTGTTGACTGTGGATATGTCGGGGGATAATGCTTTTCAATCGACTAAGCAAGTCGATAATCTTTTGGATAAGGGTAAGGAAGCGCTGGCCGATCCGAACCGCACGGCGGCGTTTTTGGTGACGACTGGGGATGCAAGTGCGATCGCAACTGCCCGCTATCTTTGGGGAAGTTCTCAACAAGTTAGCCTGACTGTGGGCGGTGTCATTGTCAATCAAGCACCGGTTACAGAAGCTCTTACTGCCGATTTTGAGCCTTTGACGGCTGTTTCGGTTCCGGCGCACAGTGACAATAACTGGCAGCCGCTAATTGATGCTTTGCCAGATTTTTCTGAGGCGGCAAAAGCTCCTACACCGATTAACATAAACATTGCACAGCGTCAAGTTAGTTTGTTTTTGCCTGGGTTTGACAAGAAAGAAATTAAATTGATTCAATCCGGGCCGGAAGTAACGATCGAAGCGGGCGATCAGCGGCGCAATATTTTGCTGCCTCCGGCGCTAACTGGGAAATCTGTTACTGGTGCTAAGTTCCTGAACGGTTACTTGATTATTTCTTTTTAGGGTAAGGAAGAAGGCACGACACGGATTTTGACACGGATACACTGATGAATTATCGAGTTCTCTAATATCATGTCTCGTTGATTCGCCATCGTATAATTTGTGCGATCGTAAGGGCGGGTTTCACCCACCCTAATCGCCTCAAACAAAGAATCTCAACCACCTGTCCCCACCCAACGGTAAATCGCAAAGTACATTCTGATTTGCCGTGGGGCGAGGGCGGGTTTATTTATCCTTTGCATTATTGTCAAGATGGTTGGTGAAACCCGCCGCTACAGCTTAACTTTTACCGTTGCCGTTTCCATTGCCGCCAGTTGTTAGCAAAACCCGCTTAGCTAAAGGTTCCGGCACTTCTTGCAATCGATCGAACTCCCAATTAAAAAATCCGACTCCCATTGTCTGCGATCGCAATTCTACGATCAAATTCTGCATTTCTGCGATCGGCAAATAAGCAGAAACTGCATCCCATCCCTTCCAGTCTTTTTTACCTTCGTAGCCGAGAATTTGGCCGCGGTGTCCGCTGACCAACTGCAACACCTTTGATGTACACTCGTTCGGAGCGCAAATTTCAACTTTGGCGATCGGCTCCAGTAATGCCGGTTCGCACTTCGCCATTCCCTCCTGCATCGCCAAACGCGCCGCTTGCTTGAAAGCTTGTTCGGAACTGTCCACAGAATGGTAGGAACCGTTCGTCAGCGTCACCGCTACGTCTACCACCGGAAAACCCAGCGGGCCGCGATCCAAATACTCGCGCACTCCCACTTCCACGCCGGGAATATACTGTTTGGGGACGACGCCACCGACTATTTTGTCGGTGAAATTGAAGCCTTCTCCGCGAGGCTGCGGTGTAATATCGAGGTACACGTCGCCAAACTGTCCGTGTCCGCCGCTTTGGTGTTTGTAGCGCCCGTGGATGGAAGATGCTGGTTTGCGGATGGTTTCTTTGTACGGCACTTGCGGTAAGTGAGTTACCATCGGCAAATTATACTTGCGACGCAACCTGTCTAAGGCTACTTTCAGGTGGATTTCGCCTTGACCCCAAAGTATAATTTCATGAGTGTCGCCGTGCTGTTCCCAGACTAAAGATGGGTCTTCTTCTAGCAATTTAGCTAAAGCAGAGCTCAGTTTAACTTCATCGTTGCGCTTTTCTGGGACGATCGCCAGTGCGTAGACAGGCGGGATGATTTCGGCTTTTGGCAATTCTTCCGATCGGTCTAGCGCTAGCGTATCGCCTGTTTTCACGCCTTCTAGCCTTGCCACAGCAACAATTTCCCCGGCGCTGGCGGACTGCAAACTTTGCGTTTGCTGGCCGGTCAAGCGGTACAAACCGTTAACTCGAACGCCGTTCAAAATTGCTCCGTCTGCCAGCGTCCCCCGCCACATTCTCACTAGCGATAATTTGCCTCCCTGCAGCGTGTAATAGGTTTTGAGGATTTGAGCCAGAACTTTGTTTTCACTTTGTATAATGCCGCGGCGATCGGCTGTAGTTTCCGGTGTCGGCGCTTCCCTCAGCAAAGCTTGCAGCAGAGGCCGCACGCCGAAATCTTGTTCTGCCATGCCGATGAATACTGGCACAATTAAATCTGCGCCTAATTCCATCTTTAAATCGCGGGTAATTTCTTCAACGTCGGGATTGATTTCTTCGAGCAATTCTTCGAGTAAATGGTCGTCAAAATTCGCCAGTTCTTCGAGCATTTGCTGCCGCGCTGCGCTTTCTTGTGGTTTGAGGTGTTCTGGAAGCGGGACGGGATCTGCTGCGGCGCCCGGATGGTAGTGGTAAGCTTGTTCGGTTACTAAGTCGATAAAACCGATGATTTGTTCGTTTTTGCCGATCGGATATTGGTGAGGTACGATCGGTCTACTGGAAACGGATTTGAGCGCCTCGATTACCTCGGTGAAGTTGCTGCCGCAAGTAGTTTCGTCTGTGCAAGCTCGATCGATCTTGTTGATGAAAACTAGGTGGGGAATTTCCCAATCGTCGAGGAATTTAAACAGGGGTGCGAGGGTTAAAGTGCGATCGGCAACGGGTTCGCAAACAATTATCGCCGCATCCACACCAATCAGCGCATTGTAAGTTTCTTGGACAAATTCTACCGAGCCCGGACAGTCGAGAAATGTGAAGCGGACGCCTTGATATTCAGCGGTGGCGGCGTTTACTTCTACGCTCATTTGGCGATCGCGCGCTTCGGGCGAACTGTCACCTATTGTGTTGCCATCTTTGACATTTCCTTTGCGGGTAATTGTCCCTGTCACCGACAGCAAACTTTCGAGCAGTGCGGTTTTACCGCTTAAATAAGGGCCAACAATTGCAACGTTCCGCGTGGCCCCAAGGACTTTTTCGTTCATATTGCCTCCAACAGAAAACTTGTTTTCCATTGCTCTTGGTGCAATCTGTTCTATACCATTTTCTAGACTTTTTCTAGGTTAATTTTTATTGCAGTGTCGAGCAATTTCAGATTTTGGTATGATTCTATACTTTTGACGCTAGCGTATTTTGAGTGACGCAAACACAAATTGTAGTTTTTCTTAATATTTTTTTGAATTTTTAACCGCAGATGATGGCAGATTAACGCGGATGAACGCAGATAAGACTTTGGTTCCCAGGCAGAGCCTGGGAACGTATTTCAATTTGGCTCTGCTTCGATTTTAGCTGTTTTTGGTGTCTAATTTCTCAGCAGTCGCAAACCGCTTAAGGTTACTATTACTGTAGAGCCTTCGTGACCGATGACGCCGAAAGGCATGGTGATATTTCCGAAAAAATTAGCCGCCAATAACAGCACAATGCAACTGAGTGCAAAAACAATGTTTTGTTTGACAACATTTTGAGCGCGGCGGCCTAAACTAATTGCTTTAGCTAGTTGCTCTAACTTATCTGCCATTAATACGATATCAGCATTTTCTAAAGCAACATCGCTGCCGGAAATCCCCATCGCAATGCCCACGGAAGCTTGAGCGAGGGCAGGGGCGTCGTTGATGCCGTCTCCCACCATTGCTACAGTTTGATACTGGGTTTGCAGTTGTTTAATTGCCTGCACTTTGTCTTCTGGCAAAAGTTCGGCGTACACTTCTTTGATGCCTAATTGGCCGGCGATGTGTTGAGCTGTTTGCTCGTTGTCGCCGGTTAGCATAATTATATGTTCTACGCCTAATTTTTGCAAGCGTTTTACCGTTGCTGCTGCTTCGGGGCGGATGGTATCTGCTACTGCAATGATTCCTAAAAGCTGCTCGCTCTTTGCCACCCAAACAACGGTTTTACCTTCGGCTTGCAACTGCTGGCTGATTTGAGCTAATTCGGAAGTTGCTTCGACAAAATCGGCTTTACCAATGGCAATAATTTGATTGTTGACTTTGCCGACAATTCCTTGACCGATTTTTGCTTGTACGTCGGTAGCGGTTGACAATTGTAATTGTTGCTGCTGGGCGGCGCTGACAATTGAAGAGGCGATCGCGTGTTCGGAATGAGCTTCTAGGGCTGCTGCCAATTGCAGAACTTCTGTTTCAGTATATCCGGCTGCTGGTACAATTTGGATAACTTCAGGTTTTCCCGTGGTGAGAGTTCCGGTTTTGTCAAAGGCGATCGCCCTGACTTTACCAATCATCTCTAATTGCGCGCCACTTTTAAACAAAATCCCCTGTCTCGCCCCATTAGCAATTCCCGAAAGCAGCGCCGGCATAATCGAAGCCATCAAGGCGCAGGGAGAGGCGACTACTAGGAAAATCAGCGCCCGATAGATTGTCTCTTCCCAATTCCAGCCCAAAACAAAGGGTGGAAAAGTTGCCAGCAGCAAGCCTAAACCGACAATTAATTTAGCATAACCGCGCTCGAATTTTTCCACAAACATTTGAGAAGGCGGCGCTGCGGTTTGCGCTTCTTGAACCAGCCGAATCACTCGCTGAATCAAGCTGCTTTCTGGAGTTTTATGAACTTCGAGTTTCAGCGCGCCGACACCGTTAATTGTACCAGCATAGACTTCATCGCCGCTGGTTTTTTCCACGGGCATCGATTCGCCGGTAATCGAGGCTTGATCGATCGCGCTGCTGCCTTCAATAATTATCGCATCTGTGGGGATGATTTCTCCGGGCTTGACTAAAATGCGATCGCCAATTTCCAATTTGTCGATCGCAACGAACCGTTCCCCGCCGTACATTACCACCCTAGCAGTATCCGCAGTCAAACTCATCAAACTGCGGATGCTGCGTTCAGTCCGCTGCATAGCATAACCTTCAAGCGCGCCGCTAATTGCAAAGATTAAAATCAACACCGCACCGTCAACAATTAAATGATATTCTTGCCGCCACAGCCCCAAACCGGCTGCGCCCAAAGCAGCGACAATCATTAACAAATCTACATCTAATTCGCGTTCTTGAAAAAGCGTAGTTAAGCCTTCGCGGGTACTGGAATAGCCGCCGATAACATAAGCTGCGGGTAAGATTAACACGGCTACACCCAGCCAGCCGAATTGCAGGGCTAGCGAACCCAAGATTACTAGAATTCCGCACAGGGCGGCTGTTAAAGCGTCGGGATGTTCTTCTGCTAACTGGGAGATGCGAGAAATTGACAAAGAATTAGAAATCATTTGTAAAGGTTGATTTGGTAGAATGACTCCTGTAGCCTAAACCTTGACATTAATGTCAATGTCAAGAGTAAAACCAAACAAAATTACAAAACTCAATAACGCTCCATACCCATCTGCATCCATCCGCGTTTATCCGCCCATATCTGCGGTTAAAAAATCCCATGCAAGAATACCTGACAATCAAACAACTTACAGAAGCGGTAAAAGGGACAATTACCCCTCGGATGGTGCGACATTATCACGCTTTGGGGCTGCTATCTCCGGCCGTGCGATCGACCTCTAACTACAGACTGTACACCCGCAGTGACGTGCAAAGACTGCAAAGAATAGTCGCACTCAAGCAGCAAGGCTTTCAACTGTCTCACATCCGCAAACTGTTAGAAACAGACGCGGATGCTTCCCCTGACGCGCTGATAGCGACTCTGCAACGGCAATATCTGTCGGTTATTCAGCAAATTGTTCGCCTCAGAGAAACGGCTTCGGCGCTGGAAGGATTGCTGGGACGGGATATTTCCTGTCAAGCCGTGCAAGCGGACGCCCTGGCGCAATTAAGGCTGTTGCAGGCGGAAACTGAGGGGGGGTTGGATGAGTTGGAACAACTTTGGGAGGGTTGGGATGCGGGGGCGCACACTCACCCGGAGGATTTTGGGGAGTCGTTGCAGCAGTTATTGCCGGATTTGGGCGATCGCTCGGAAATTGAGGTAGACTTGCTTTCTAAACTGGTGTTAGCCTGCGGTGATTGTTCGCTGCTGCCGTTTGTGAAGTTGAGCGCAACGGCGATTAAATCGGCGCGAGAAGCTTTGAAAAATCAGTGTCAAATTGTGGCTGATGTGCCGCCCGTTTTTGCTGCTTTGGATGGGACAAGATTGGCGCATTTGGGAACAAGTATTGCAACTTTAATTGACGATCCGCACATCAATGCTGCGGCGGAAGCGGAACAGGAATTCTGGCAGCAGGGTGAGTGGTTTGAAAAGTTGTTGAAACTGGAAAAAGGATGTATATTGGTGATAGGATATGCGCCGTCTGTGCTGATGGCGGTTTGCGAGGCGATCGAGAGTGGCCAACTTCAACCGGCTTTGGTAATTGGAATGCCGATCGGTTTTAGTCATTCTCCGGTGGCGAAACGGCGGTTAGTGCGATCGGGCGTTGCTTATATTACGACTGTGGGGACTTTTGGCGGCGGGTTGTTGGCGGCGGTTGCTTTGAATGCTTTGGTTGAGTCTTTGATTGAAAAGCCGAATTGTCACTGTCATCTCAAGTAAAAATTGGCTTGAGAAAAGCGTACAACTCAAATTCTCCTGTATCGGGATTTGTTTGATAGCGCAATTCTGGCTTGAAACCTAGTTCAAAGAGTATGGCAAAAAGAAGTGTTTATATTCTAAGTATTGCTCCGATTTTTCGGGTTTAAGACAGCAATATCCGACTTATTTACTCAGGCTCCTCTCACCCATAAACAAGATTTGAATTCTATTTTCACCTAAAAATTTCGGAGCTTCAAGCCAGAGCAATTAACCGCAAAAGGTACTCAGCTACTCACCATTGTCTTTGACCGTGGTGAGTATATCTTGTACTTTTTAAAAGGGAAGCTCAGTTATTCTGGCTGCCGATCTTGCACTGAGGCGGCATCTTTGACTCGTGTTTTTGGTTGGCTGTTAGCATAAGCACGAATCAAGGCAGACTTCTTAAGCCGTTTGACGCCACTCAAAACCAAGAGTGCAAACAGCGTTCCTATCAAACTCATCACCCACAAACCGCAGCCTGCCGCTGCACCTAATCCGGCAGCCAACCAAATAGTTGCGGCGGAAGTTAATCCTTTTACTTCAGCTTTACCCACTGGGTATTGAGTTTGTTGCAGAATGATTCCGCCCCCCAGAAAGCCTACCCCTGTGGCAACTCCTTGGATAGTTCGGCTCAAAGCATTGGAAGAGGAAAAGGTGCTGTCGCCATCCATCTGCAAAGGAATCATTACAAATATAGCTGCGCCTAGACTCACAATCATAAAGGTTCTTAAACCTGCTGGTCTACCTGGCTGCTGGCGGTTCATGCCGATCGCGAAGCCTACCAGTAGTGCAGCCGTCAGCCTAAAGGTGACTGTTTGCCAATCGTTGGGGCTGAAAAAGATAGAACTCATTGCCTGTACTCCTACTAGAACTGGCTCTTCACGCGCACGCATTCCCAGGCGTGGCAGGCTGACTCAATCTAACTCCGGTTAGTCGCTAGATTTACTAGGGAATTCAGGTTAAGTTTAAGTTAAGACTAAGTTAAATTCAAGTAGAGGTTCTGTTCGATGTGCGGGCCCGAAACGTCAAGCGCTGGAAATCGCACGCTTTGTGGAGGCGCTTGGCTAATAGGTTGCAGAGAAATATATGCGGTTGCAAATTTACATCGTTGCTTCTTTCTTCACCACTTCCCCAAAGCCCCCCAAACAGTACCCGAAACCACCCCCCAAATCGCCCCCAAACCAGCCCCCACGATCGCCCCCGCCACAGGCCCCAACTCCACCGGCACCCCAGCGCTAACAGCCGGAAACATCGCAGACACCCCCGCACCCAACACCGCACCCGCAAAAGTCCCCAAAAAACTGCCCCA
Source organism: Microcoleus harperi Pol14_C6 (assembly GCF_036701295.1). Classification (NCBI taxonomy): domain Bacteria; kingdom Bacillati; phylum Cyanobacteriota; class Cyanophyceae; order Oscillatoriales; family Microcoleaceae; genus Microcoleus; species Microcoleus harperi. The sequence continues at coordinate 32,609 of NZ_JAUBQN010000045.1, forward strand.
AATCGCCCCCAAAGTCCCACCACTTACACCCGAAGGCTGAAACGAAATCGGCAACTTCGGCGCGAACCCGCAAAAACCCAACAAACACCCAGAAACCACACCCCCAACAGAACCCACACCAGCCGCCACGATCGCCACACCCAGCAACAAACCCGCAAACTCATCCACCGGTCGCATCTGGACACCGTACTGCTGCCAAACCACTAACCCAGACCCCAACAAAACACCAGCCAGAGTCCCCACAAACGAGCCCCACACCGCCCCCAAAGACGCTCCCCGCCTGCCCCACACCCTCCCCACCGGCAGCGCCAGAGGAGGCCGAAAAGTTGCCCAAACACAGCCCCAGAGAGCACCAACCCCCGCCCCAGCCAAAATCCTCTCGCCGATTCCCGGATTGCTATTAATTGCCCCAAACACCGCACCGCCGATCGCCGCTAACAAAAAAGCCCCCCAAGCCGCCCCCACCAAAACTCCGCCCCACTTCCGCCAAATCTGATTCGGCGGCAAAGTAAAAACGCCCCACATCATCCCAAAAAAACAGCCCCAAATCGTACCAACAAAAATCGCCCCCAAAATAGCGGCGCCGCCCTCAGCTATTACCGAATAAATCCCCCCGATCGCCGCCAAACACAAACTGCCCCAAACACCTCCCCAAGCAGCATCCTGAAAAATGCGCTCAAACTTGCCGACAGGAACCGGAGGCGCCGGAGTCCGACTCCGAGAAGACATCGGCATCGGCAGCAGCGGCACTGCGTACTGGCCGAGGGGGCGCGGCAGCCCCGTAGAGGGCTGTTGCCGGCGCACTGCGGGCTCCCTCACGACGGGCGGTGGTTGGGGCTTTTTACGCTTGGTTTTCGCCGGCTGCAAGTGCAATCCGTTGTTGACTGCTTGCCGCGAAGGAAACGGATCGCGCCCTTTGAGGAGTTTTGCCCGATCGCACCAAGGGCAGCGACTGAGATGATTTCCGTATTTATGCTGACTGTTTTTGCTGCAAGTAATCAAAGCATCTTCCGCTTCCCGAATCGCATTCACCCAAGTTTTCGCATCCGGGCGCGCCGAAGGATTGCCGTGCCCTTCCTCAAAACAGCGGATAAACATCTGTCGCAGTCGGGGATGCAGCATCTCAAAAGGAGGCGCAGCAGGCATCGGGCGGTAAGGAATCCGCTTCGTACCTGTAGGGAAATGGCCCGATCGAATTCTCGCTTCCAAAGACGGCGGTTCATCGCTACCGAGATAAACTCCCGAAAACGGGTGCGTACCTTCCATCAGCAATTGAAAAATTAATACCGCTAAACCGAACAAATCGTGCTCTGGAGATCGATCAATATCGCGGAAAGTCTGCCCCTGCAACTCCGGCGGCGTAAACTCGGGTTTCCCCACGGGACACCGATAAACGTAACCCGTGTAAGGATCGCGGACTTGAAACGAATCCGTGTCTACCAGCGTTACCAACGCCGTATCCGTCACCAGAATGTTCGACTCGTTTACGTCGCCGATGACGTAACCCCTGACGTGGAGGGCATTTACAGCCGAGGCGAGATTTCTGGCGGTACGGTGGAGGTAAAGATAGCTAAATAGAGGTTTTTGTTCGCGCCTGGTTTTGGGAGTGTAGAAAGTGTGTACCGGCATCACTTTGTTGACGCGCGGCATCACAAAACCGACAATTTTTTCTCGCCCGCCGACAGTATGCAGCAAATCGATCGGCCAAGCAATGGAAGCGTGCCCGGGTTCCGCGATCGGCGCATCCGGCGGCATACTGAACATGACTGTGAGTTTGTCGCCGTCTTCGTCTGTCGGTTTGTGGTAGATTTTGGCTACAAGGGACGAGTCTTGGGCGATCGGGTAGATGCGACCTTCACCCCCACTGGCGATCGCGGTTTTGGTGTCGATCGCAATCAGTTGTCCGCTAAATTGGCGCTGCAACTGCATAGAATTCCGTTATGGGATACAGGATTTGGAAGCCATCACTCAATAAATTTGACTTGCCCATTAAATCTTACCTTTGTTAGGACTTAGGCACCGGTGAGGAGAAACCGGGTTTTTCACCAAAAGAGGCGTTGCAGCCCGCAGATTCGGTAAAAAACCCGGTTTCTTGGGTGGGAGTGGGTAAGCCCTGTTTCCATTGGTGGGATGGGCGTCCCGCCCGTTCGTCCCTTCGTGAGAGAGGCGTCCCGCCCGTCCGCGCTATCAAAATTAAATGTGAACCAGCTTCAAATCCACCGACAATAACAACATTTTATCCTCAATTTTTTGTCGGACGGCCGGTGTCACCTGACAATTATCGCTGTTGAGGCATTCCACCAGCAAGTTGTGGGCATAGTAATACTGTTTCAGCAAAGTTTTCTGTTGGGGGCAAAAGTCTCGATTGTAGCCGATCGCAGTTTTGAATTTTGCCAGCCAGCAGCTACCGCACTCTTTGCGCCACTTTTTCCAGTTTTGCAAATCAGGCATCTCCGTCTGAAATTGTGCCAGCAGTTGTTTAAGTTCTGGTTCAATATCCAGCGCCCAAATGCCAACCAAAATACCCGCCACATCATTATCAAAACCCAATTTCAGAGACTCGTTAACATCTGCAAATTCTACATTTTTTCCTGCCTTTGCCAAACAATTCCGCAACTTGCGAACTTTCGATCTATCAAACTTCAGACTCGGATCGAGGACGCGAGTCAAAGCCAAATCGAGTACGCAAACTAAGGCTACATAAAAAGCGCGAATTTCGACTGGTTTAAAATTCCTTTGCACTAACTGAGACTTGTGATTTGCCCAGATTAGCAACTGCTGCAAAGTTTCGTCTTTAGCCGCCATACTATCTAATTTTTGTTGCATCAGCAGCAAAAGTTCGTCAGCAGGTTGCAAAATGCTGACAACTCTCACAAATTCATTTTTCCACTTTTTGTCGGTAATCCGGCTGACCAATTCTGGCAGCGATTCCGGGTTCGCACTGTCAATCACGTATTCTGGTTGAGTTTCGCTTTCCTCTAGTAGTTCGTCAACTGCGCTTTTGATAAAGTTATCCACCAACCAGTCGCGGGTACGCGAGAAATTGCTTTGCAACTCTAGGTAATGACTGCCTAATTTTGCCTTAAAGTCTTTGGGAAAAATCTTTTTAGCCACTAACATATTTTTCCAGCGAGTTAGCTGGCTGGCGTTGCGTTCGGGAAAGCGGTTGTACAAATAGTCGATCGCGATCGCCTCTAAAATATCCCCACCCAGGATTTCCCGACGCTTCACCTCGTTTTCGGGTCCCCTTTGTCGCCGCCCAGTTAGATCCAGATGCTGGCTAACCGTTGGTTCAATCAAGTGCTGAATCAGCCAGTTTCCCCCACGAAATAAATCGCGATTAAACTCCAAGTAAATCGCCCCAAACAAAGCTTCAAAAGTCTCCGAAAAAACTCTATTGTACTCGCTTTTATCTGTTTCTTTCTCATTCCCTACGCGCCAACTGAGTTCGTTTAATTTCAAATTTTGTGCAAAATTCGCAAGTTTTTTCGGCTCTGCTAAACGAGCTTTTAAGGTTGAGATAGCATCTGGGTCGAGTTCTGGATTTTCACGGTAGAGGTAATCGGTAACAACAGCACCGAAAATCGCTCCCCCTAAGAGTGACAGCCGTTTGTACTTAACCTCTTGCCAAGCGGGAGACTCCTCGGGGCGATCGGAGTAATAGCTAGTAGAGTAACGGCAATTCAAGGCGATTTCCAGCAGTTTTGTCTGCTGAAAGCTGGGAATGTCTATCGCTGCTTTGACTGCTTCAATATCTACATTTTTATGTTTAATTCGCTCTAATTCTTCTTCACATTTACCCCACTTTTCCAACCAATCACCGCCCGCATCTTCCACATACAAATCTACAAAATCTACCCCGTGATTCATCCATTCATCCTGCATTTTTCTGGCTGCTTCCAGTTCTTCCCAGACTTTTTGCAAGTTATTTTCAACGGTGTGTGTACCTTGTACAGTCATAGTATTTGATTTTGATGTATTTTAATTTTATTTCCAACAATTTCACCCTGATTAAATCAAATCTGAATTCAATTTAGAGCGAGTTGGTAGTTATTTCACAAGATTGATTGCTGCGGTAAATCTTCCCATTGCTTAGCCTTCGTATCAAGCACCTGTTGGCACCGTCTGGCCGACCCCTCCCGGAAACCGAAAAGGGGAGGAAAAATCTTGGTCTGTTTTCCCTTTTCCAGAAGCAGGCTGGGGGTTAGGTTTTTAGCATTGTCGAAAATTGTGCAATATGTGAGTTAGTCAAATTTTTTTCACCGAGTTTTAAGCAGTCGAACTATTCTCAGCAGCAGATATGCTTGATTTACGGGAACTTGAGGTAACGACCTGCGGGTAAATTATCGCTATTATATAATGCAATGTTAACTAACTGGTTCAGGAAATTTGCATCGTTTTTATCATAACTTAAAAATAATCCTCTGTCAATCCCCCAATCTTGAAGAGTTTGTTGCCAATTCTGATATTTTTGTTCAGAGAATTCATCCGAAAGAGTTGTGACTTGAATGCAGAGTGGCTGCTGTTGGCGGCTGCTAACGATCGAATCGGTTGCCATAGAAAGATCTGCAACATATCGATACAAAACAGTGCCTTGGCGATCGACAATTCGGGCTGCGATCGCCCGAATCACGATATCATCTCCCGGATCGAATTTGCCGGCCTTGAGTTTTTGTTTCCAGATGTAAAATTTGCGATCGTTTTCGCTCAGCCATTTAGGAAATAGATAGCTGTACCAATACCTTTCCCCCGGATTCATTAACTCAAACGCTGCTTGCTGTTCTCTTTCCGAAGGTAGAGATTGAACTGCCAGCCAAACCTGAGAATCTCGGATAAGCTGTAGCAAAAAAGCCATCACAAATTTTTTAGCCGTTAGCGAACCGGGTTTAACATCTTTCACCCAGCGATTGATTTCATCCAATCTTCTCGCCAAACTCGGATCTATTGGATCTGCTGCGCTAATTAGGGAGTTGAGCTTATCCTTAATCTCTTGTGCTTGCAAGTGACGACCTACTGTACAGATTAAACCAGAATTGTTGACACCTCGATTTTATTATAGAACCGCACCAAATTTTCACCGCTCAATAGACATCTCCCAAAATTGTTGTGGGTAAGTATCCTGCCAGCCCTTAACTTTATTTGAGGAGATGTCTATTGAGTAACTGCGGCTGATTCCCGCAGGCGCTGGTACAATAAAACAAAATAAACATTCATCAACGGTCCGGCTAAAAACCCGAGTAGATTAGCTGTAAGCTGATATGTTGAGGATTTCCCCGTCGGATCGATTAATAGGCAAATCGATACTATTGGCACAAAAACCACAAAAATTATCAGCAAAGTGGATCGAAATACCAACCACCAACGCCCTTTAGTTAATTCCCAACTGCTGCTAATACTGTCGAGTGCCGAAGAGTTATCAATAACGGTAGCGTAAGATGAAAACATTAACCGATATGATACATAAACCCCAGGAATTATGAGTGCAATGAAGCCAGCGCATACCAGCAGCAAACACATAAGAGAAACCGCAATTAGTTGTAGCAATTTTCTGTTTGCTTGATTGAAAGCCTGACCCACAGTTACTTGATTTTTTGTGAAATCTCGGTAAATGTAAAAAATCATAGCTCCCGACAATAAAGGAACTACCACCAACCAGTAGATAATATTGAAAGCAACACCTGCTGAACCTAGATTGCCAAAACTATTGAGTCCGACAAATATCAAAATTGGAGAGTTGATGAGCAACAGGGGAGCGTATCTAGAAGCTACATTAGTGAAGGTTTCTCGCAACAGGCTTCTGGCACTAATTCGTGAAGCTGTCATAATTTTTTATCCTGCATTTGTAAGTGGATTTGAACATATTAAGTGGGCTTTAAAAATAAACATTACATGGGAGGGTAAGTGAGAATACTCATCAACTCGCCGGTATCTCACGATCTTACGCTAAACCCGCCCGAAAAAGATACTATTTTTGTTAGCCCTTACCTACTGAGACATTATTAATTAGAAAAAGTTGCTAACAATAATGTTAAGTCATCGTCGGTGCGTTCGGAAACGCGGGGCGATCGCAAAAATGACTCTAACTGCTGTTTCGCATCTTCCTCTTCTTTCCACTCGCCAGAAAACCGAAACAAAGGCGCAAAAAACGGCCCGTGGGGCGTGCCTTCCGGGATTTTAAGCGCTAGCATTTGCAAGCCGTCGGAAAAAACTGCCAAGTGCCGCAGTTTTTCCCGCAATACCTGAAATTGCGCTGTTTCTATAGCATTCGGCGAAATCAAAAACACGGTTTCGTTGATGTATTCGCCGCAGGGAGGTACAGTCAGGGCGATCGCATTTCCTGCACTATCACCTGCTACCGCCGCACCGTCGCCGATTTGAGCAACTGCGATTAATTCCGGCGTAGCAACAACCGCAATTAAAGTGCAGGCTAAATCTCTCGGCGCCACTTCCCGCACTGCCGCTTCTGCTTCCACCTGCGCCCGCGCAACTTGCAGGGATGCTCTCAAGAATACTTGCCATTCGTCGTCATTTTCAGGCAGCCTTTCCTGTTGCTGGCAAATCGTTTCGACAACCGCTTCCACAGCAATTTTTGCCCCAATTTCTGCGAGTGCTGCCGAACCCGCACCGTCAGCAACCGCTGCCGCTAAAACACCGTTTGGCAAGAGACGCCAGCAGTGGGCATCTTGACAAGGCTGCGATCTTTTTTCGTGGCTTGTACCTATCACCGATGCCGCTACCACTTGCCAATTAAAGGATGAATTCTGCATTAATAACTCTTTAACTCAAAACTTCGTAAATTCACAACTATGCAAAGTCTGGACGGGTTTATTTATCCCTAATTAGGTAGGGCGATGCACACCACACCTTACTTATTATGTAGGGAGATGCACACCGCACTTACCGCTGGTCACTTACTAATGACCAAGGACTTCCAACTAATGACTAAACAGTTCCCCATCCGGGTGGTGGCAGTGCTACTTGTTCATCAATTTTTGAGTGAGAAACTCTCTGCATACTAGCCGAGAGCCAGATGAACATCTCTCTAAAGTCTAATCCTTTCAATTTTACAGGCGTGCGCTCGACAATTTGCGCGAGACGGGGGATATTAGCGCCTTCGACTCCGACAGCAAAAAATGCCACGCGCTTGTTAGTTTCTTCCTCTTTAATCCGCTGTGCTGCTATTTCCACAACATCGTCGGATTCGCCTTGAGGTTCGCCGTCGGTAATCATAAATACCCACGGGCGGTAGTAGGTAATGCCGTTGTTGCGGTATTCGGATTTGCGGGCCGCAATAGTATCTAATGCTAGCTGAATTCCAGCGCCCATGTGGGTTTGTCCTTGAGCTGTCAGCAGTGGCGTCTCGAACTGGTCGGCGGTCACGAAGTCTTGCACGACTTTGATATGATTGTCAAATGAAATAATCGCGACTTCGACTCGCTTTTTAGCTAGTTCGTCTTTAATTAGGTCATTCCTAAAAATTTCCAGCCCCTCATTCAAGGCATCTATGGGTGCGCCTTGCATGGAGCCGGAGGTGTCCAGCAGGAGGACGCAGGGACAGCGCGGCTCTGGGTTTTCGGCAAATTCTACGGCTTCGTCTAATCTCATGGTTCGGGGTTGACCTGGGAGTGGCTCGATTTCTAGGTTTGTTACTTTACTGTATCAAGTGAGTAACAAATTTAAGTGCAAATTGCTAGGGCGATCGCATTTTACCATTTACCTGAATCGATTTGAGATTTTAAATTGTAGATTTTAAATTGTAGAATTGGATGTCTGCGGTCAAAAAAAGAAATTCATTCCTGCCTGGGGTACTATATACTAATAGTATTACTGCAAAATAAGGACAAATCTTATGATTGCAACAGTCACACAGAAATTAACCTTTGACCAATTCCTTGTAGAATGTCCAGAAGATGGACGCTATGAACTGGTCAATGGAGAAATTGTAGAGATGAATGTGACAAGAAATCATGATGATGTTGCTGATTTTACGTCTGACTCATTTAAAGATCAAGTTAAACGGCTAAGTTTAAATTACGTAGTCAACAATACCGCCGTTATCAGAACTGTAAGTAAAGCCGGCATCGAACAAGGGCGGAGACCAGATGTCAGCGTAATCGATCGCGATTTGTGGCGATCGAACCGTTCTGCTTATTCTGCCTTGCGGGAACCAATTCCACTGGCAGTGGAAGTAACATCAACAAATTGGGAGGACGATTATATAGACAAATTGGACGAATATCGGCGCCTCGGAGTTCCTGAGTATTGGATTGTCGATTATTTAGCGATTGGCAGCAGGGAATTTTTGGGAAATCCCAAAGTTCCAACTGTATTTGTCCACCTTTTGGATGCAGAGGGAAACTATCAAAGAAGCGCGTTTAAAGGCAGCGAACGAATTGTGTCGCGGACTTTTCCCGAATTAACGCTAACAGCAGAAGAGGTGATGAATGTTTAACTTTCGTTGATCCACCTAACCAGACTATCATTCATAAAAAATTACTGAAAATATGAAATCTATTTCTGATAAAAAACTTTCCGATCAAAAAGCTCTTAGTCCTTGGAGTTACAAACCTTGGTGGTGTCAGCCTTGGTCGATTCTTTTAACTGGTACTAGCCTAATTAGCGGTAGTTGGTTTTTATTGAAAACTGTTTGGATAACTGTTTTAGTGGCGATTCCTTTATTAGCTTGGATGGGTTTTTTCTTGTTAGTTTGGCCGAGGTTGATGCTGTCTAGCGGGATTCTCGAGAAATATCAGGAATCGGAGATTAAAAGTTGAGACTAAAGCTTGTGATGGGCGGGCAGTATGCCCGCCCCACAATCAAATCTACTCTTTGTGGAACAGGTCGGAAAGCCTGTTCTTAACGCAAGCGCAAGCGAGGCAGAGCAAGAGTGACATCGGTTCCCAGCAAGAGTCTGGGAACCAGTTAAAATAGGGTGTTTCGCTGTCTAGGCTTGGGGGTAATAGTCTTGAATTGCTTTTACTTCCATCGGGTGGGATTTGAGCGATCGAATTCCCGCTGCTGTCGCTTTGGCCCCGGCTATTGTCGTAATAATCGGGATTTTGTAAGTCAAAGCTGTGCGCCGGATAAAGATTCCGTCGGCGCGGGATTCTTCGCCCGAAGGTGTGGTGATAATTAGTTGAATTTTCTCATTCTTGATCGAATCCAACAAATTTGGTCGCCCTTCGTGCAGTTTCAATTCCAAATCTACCTCTAAACCTTGCTCTCGCAAAACTTTGCGTGTCCCGTGAGTTGCGACTACTTTGAAACCCAATTCTAAGAATTCCTTGACAACTGGTACAACTGCTAGTTTGTCCCGATCGCGCATCGAAATCAGCACGGTTCCCAACAACGGCATCATTTGTCCGGCACCGAGTTGAGCTTTGGCAAAGGCTTTGCCAAAATCGGTGTCAATTCCCATGACTTCACCGGTCGATCGCATTTCTGGCCCTAACAAGGTATCAGTTCCCGGGAACTTAGCAAAGGGCAATACAGCTTCTTTTACCGAAACATGAGTGGGTATAATCTCTTTAGTAAAACCCAAAGCTTCTAGAGTTTTGCCGGACATGACGCGCGACGCCATTTTTGCTAAGGGAACTCCGATCGCCTTGGACACGAAAGGTACTGTTCGAGAAGCGCGCGGGTTAGCTTCCAAAATGAAAACTTGTTCCCCTTGAACGGCAAATTGAATGTTCATCAACCCGATTACTTTCAGGGATTTTGCTAATTCTACAGTCCAGCGACGGATTGTTGCCAAAGCTGCGTCAGAAAGCGTTTGGTAAGGGATAGAACAAGCAGAGTCGCCGGAGTGGATTCCCGCTTCCTCGATGTGCTCCATAATACCGCCGATCGTCACATTGCCAGTAGCATCGGCGATCGCATCTACATCAACCTCGATCGCGTTCTCCAAGAACTTATCAATTAAAATCGGATGATCGGGTTCTACTAAGACGGCATAGGTCATGTAACGTTCCAATTCCGTATCGGAATAAACAATTTCCATTGCTCGCCCGCCTAATACGTAACTCGGTCGCACCACTACCGGATAACCGATCCGTTGAGCTACTATTAAAGCATCCTCAAAACTGCGGGCTAAACCGTTAGCAGCTTGCTGAATATCCAATTCCCGCAGAATCTTTTCAAATCGCTCCCTGTCTTCAGCAGTATCAATGGAATCCGGCGAAGTTCCCCAGATTTTTGTTTGTACATCGGGGTGATTTTCCAGAGCTTTTTGTAAAGGAACCGCTAATTTCAGCGGCGTTTGACCGCCAAACTGAATAATTACTCCCTCTGGATTTTCGGCTTCGATGATGTTGAGAACATCTTCTTTTGTTAGCGGTTCAAAATACAGGCGATCGCTCGTATCATAATCCGTCGAAACCGTCTCCGGGTTCGAGTTGACCATAATTGTCTCAAAGCCGTCTTCTCCTAGGGAATAGGAAGCGTGACAGCAGCAGTAATCAAACTCAATTCCCTGTCCGATCCGGTTCGGCCCGCCACCTAAAATCATCACTTTTCGTTTGGTAGAAGGCAAAACTTCCGACTCCGGCGCGAGACTGTGGCCTACAGGCGAAACTTTCTTTTCTTCGTCGCCCAATTCCCAAATTGCCGCTCCCGCTTCGTAGGTGGAATAATAATACGGTGTAAACGCTTCAAATTCAGCGGCACAAGTATCGACTGTTTTGTAAACCGGGATTACGCCTAACTCTTTGCGGTAAGCGCGGACTTGATCTTCCGGTGTTTTGGTGGCGTAAGCAATTTGGCGATCGCTAAAACCCAACTGCTTTACTTCAAACATTGCCTCTTTTGTCAACTCTTCCAACCGCGTTCGTTTCAAGAACTTCTCAGTTTCCAGCAATTCCTGCATTTTATCCAAAAACCAAGGATCAATTCCTGTAAACTCGAAGATATCTTCCACCGACATTCCCATCATCATCGCGTGGCGAACTGTAAAAATGCGATCGGGATTTGGCGTCCGCAATCCGGCGCGAATTTGTTCCAAACTCGGCAACTTTTCCGGTTTGTCGCACCCGAAACCTGCGCGGCCTGTTTCCAATCCCCGCAGTGCTTTTTGGAAAGATTCGTTGAAGCTGCGCCCGATCGCCATTACCTCCCCAACAGACTTCATTTGCGTTGTTAAAGTCGGTTCGGAACCAGGGAATTTTTCAAAGGCAAATCGGGGAATCTTCGTCACCACGTAGTCAATTGTCGGCTCAAAAGACGCCGGAGTTTTCTTGGTAATATCGTTGGAAATTTCGTCTAGGCTGTAACCTACCGCTAATTTTGCCGCCATTTTGGCAATAGGGAAACCAGTTGCTTTCGAGGCCAAGGCGGAGGAACGGGAAACCCGAGGGTTCATTTCAATAACTATGAAATCTCCGTTGACAGGATTGACGGCAAATTGAATATTGGAACCGCCGGTTTCAACTCCGATTTCGCGAATAATTTTCACCGAAGCATCTCGCAGGCGCTGATATTCTTTGTCTGTGAGAGTTTGCGCCGGGGCGACGGTGATAGAATCGCCGGTGTGGACGCCCATCGGGTCGAGATTCTCGATCGAACAAATAATCACCACATTATCTGCCAAATCCCGCATTACTTCCAGTTCGTACTCTTTCCAACCAATCAAAGATTGTTCGATCAAGATTTGCGATACTGGACTGGCATCAATCCCGCCTTGTGCCATTTCTTCAAACTCTTCTTGATTGTAAGAAATGCCGCCTCCCGTGCCGCCCATTGTAAAAGCAGGACGAATAATTAACGGATAACTGCCGATTTGGTGACCAATTGCTTTGGCTTCGTCGAGAGTGTTGGCAATTCCCGAAGGGCAAACGGCGACCCCAATTCGCGCCATCGCTTCCTTAAATAATAGCCGATCTTCTGCCATTTCAATTGCTGGCAACTTAGCACCAATCAACTCGACGTTGTACTTTTCTAAAACGCCATTTTTAGCGACAGCCACTGCTAAATTTAGTGCTGTTTGACCGCCCATTGTCGGTAAAATTGCTTGAGGTCTTTCTTTAGCGATGATTTGTTCGAGGATGGCTGGCGTTAGAGGTTCGATGTAAATGCGATCGGCAGTTTCCGGATCGGTCATAATTGTTGCAGGGTTGGAATTCACCAACACTACTTCAAAACCTTCTTCTCGCAACGCTTTGCAAGCTTGTGTCCCTGAATAGTCAAATTCGCACGCTTGACCGATAACAATTGGGCCGGAACCAATGAGAAGAATTTTTTTTAAGTCTTGACGACGGGGCATAGGTTCGTAATTAGTAATTGGACAAGGTGGAGGATTAATTTGATATTTTGCCTCAGTCTTAGGAACAGGCTTTCTGAGCTGTTCCCCCCAAAGCTTACTCAAAATAGTGCAAGTTTTGTTGTTAATTTGAAATTGTGCACCATTCTCAGCCTTTTGGAAGCAGAACCTCGCAACTCCGGCTGACAGACACCCCCAGCTAACCAGAAATATTGATGAGAAAAGGGTGCAGTCGATCGGTAAATCAAGACTATTTTAAGTGTTGCGGTCAAATCGTGTTCTAAAATACACAATCCCTGTATTCCGCCTGATTAATCATTGTAGAGACTTCAGCCAAGGCGTGTCCTGACTGTGGGAAACGGGTAGAATTAACCGGGTTGGATGATGACTTTTTCCGTAGCTTGCGGAGCGGGACGCCATCGCCCTCCGAGGATGTCACCATCACAGATCCAGCTATGTAGCCGCGGCGATGGAGGACACGGCATTGCCGTGTCCCTAGCGTATTTCAGCCTATTGTTAAGCTTTGCGCGATCGGCGAATGAGTACGCTTATAACTTGTCCCGGCTTTGCACCTCGCTGCGGCGGACTCCAATCGCCGACGGCGGCAAATCCCAGTCGGTACAAGGTGTGGATGGTTTCTAACACGGCTGCGCGGGAACCAACAACCGTTATCCGCACGACTTCCTGTTCCGATACTGCTGAGTCGGAATTTGGACGCGCGGACAAGTTATCGTCAGGTACGAATTCCTGTGACATAATATGGTCTCCTGGTTTTTGGTTTTCTAGGAAAACCCAAAAACCCAGCCGCCCCGCACGTTAACACAGAGCAGGGCGGCTACAGAGAGTGTTAAAATTCTCCATTAGCCTCCATACTGCTTACTCAGTTTGGCGGTTAGCTGTCCATTGCTGTTGGTAGCAGCTTTGGGCAGTGCAACTAGATTTTTGAGCGACGCGGGCTGCTTCCTCTTTGAGGAAAGCAGCCTTAATTTCACAGCGTAGCCGCAATGGGGGGCCGCCGTCAATCGATTTTAGATTTTAGATTTTAGATTGAGATTTTCCTGCAGCAACTCTCCGGTCTCTCCCACCCTCCGCTTCTCCCCGTCTGTCCCTCTCCCTCCACCCAACCTACTAGATGAGGGAATGCGCCGAGGAAGAGGTAAAATATGGAATCGTTCCAAAAGCTTAAAATCAAAAATCAAAAATAAAGATATGCCTAGAACACAAGTGCGAATATTCCGTGCACCTGCTGCTTGAGGGCAACCACATCAATTTTAGATTTTAGATTTTAGATTTTAGATTGTCCTCCAACAACTCTCTCCATATCCTATGCCTAGAACACCCAGCGAATATTCCGTACACCTGCTGCTTGATGGTGGCCACCGCGAAGAAGTGCGTTTCGCAACGCTGCAAGATTTTCAAAAGTGGTACAGCAGTACACTGGTGCCGAAACAAGATTCAAGAGAATTTCTTAACGTCCCGATCAAAAATATTCAAGGCGAATACATGGTAGTTCGGCCTACCAGCGTTCTCGCAATTCGCGTAGAACCGATATTTACTTCTAGCGTCGAACGATACGATGAATAAGGAAAATAATCAATTGAGTAGGAAAGATTGGAAATTGAGCAAGATTTTTCGCTATCAGCTATTAGCCATTGCCTGTTGCGTTTTGGCGATCGCTTTTTCGGTGCCCGCCGTTGCAGCCCCGCCACTGCAACCAATTAGTCTAAATCAATTGCAAGCTGGCGAGTCGGATGATCTCGCCTTTGACGCTCAAATCTGGGGCGAAAATGGCAAACCGGGCGATCGGGAATTGCTGTTAAAGTCGATCGACAACAGCCTCCGCTATCTCGATACATCGGCCGCCACCACTGCTTACAGCCGCTATCCAGTCGCAGGAGTTACGCGCGATCGAGTTCGGCGTTCCCTCGATCGATTCCGCGAATTAGTTGTCAGTTCCACAACCCCTGCACAACTTCAGGAATCGGTCAAGCGCGAATTTGTATTTTACAAATCCACGGGCAAAGATGGCAAAGGAACAGTCGCATTTACAGGTTATTTCGAGCCGACTTATGCAGCATCTCGCACGCCTAATTCCGAATATCGTTATCCCCTGTACCGGATGCCGCCAAACATGGCATCTTGGCCGAAACCTCACCCGACAAGATTGCAATTAGAAGGCGAAGATGCTTTGCAGGCAAGTAAAGGATTGCTGCGAGGATTAGAATTAGTTTGGTTGCGCGATCGATTCCAAGCATTTCTCGTGCACGTCCAAGGTTCTGCGAGATTGCAGCTAACAGATGGTAGCGTGATGACCGTCGGTTTTGCAGGCAAAACCAGTCACAGTTATACAGGAGTCGGGCGAGAATTAGTTAAAGACGGAAAATTTACTTTAGAAGAGTTAAATTTGCCTAAACTCAAGGAATATTTCACTAATTTTCCGGCAGAGATGAACAAGTATTTGCCGAAAAATGAAAGCTTTGTATTCTTCCGGGATACTAACGGAGTTCCAGCCACAGGAAGCATTGGAGTGCCAGTAACTGCCGAAAGGTCGATCGCCACCGATAAAGCTTTAATGCCCCCTGGCGCACTAGCATTAATTAGTACAAAACTCCCTTATCCGAATGCGGCGGGACAACTCGAACAAAATGCGGTAAATCGCTACGTTTTGGATCAGGATACGGGCGGTGCAATCAAAGGTGCGGGGAGAGTTGACGTATTTATGGGAACTGGGAATTTAGCGGGCGATCGGGCCGGTTATATCAACTCGACAGGAGAACTGTATTATCCGCTTTTAAAGTAGATTAATTCTACTTGATGTGATTGTTTACTGTGCGTTGCAATCCCGGACACGGCAATGCGCCGTGTCCCTACAGATATCGCCGACAATCAATATATAATCTATTTTTGATAATTGCTATAAAATAGAAAATACCCGACCCTCTCAATCTTACCAATGCTCAACAAAATTCTGCAATTCTTCAAACGACTATTTCAGCGAATATTCGGAGCCCCAACCCCATCCACCCCGCCGGGAAATACCGCCATCCGCCCAGCCTTAACTGACGCTGAATACGAGTCGAAATTCATGGAAATATTGGAAGGGGTGAATGCCGGCTGGAGTCGAGGGGATGTAGCGGGATTCTTAATCGCAAAACGCCTTAAAGATGGTGAATTGGCGGCTTGGTTGCGACGGTTTGGGCAAAGATTGTTAGAGGGCGAACATGATGAGACTGCTGCTGCCGATGCCGTGGCATCGCTTCAGGAATTGGCGCAGCGGCTGGTATTGTTAGGTAGAATTGCCAGCGGGGAATTGTCAGAGGTTGCCAGGCAAATTGGGCGGGAGATATTGACACGGTTTCCGCTGCCGGAGGTTGAGGAGGAGGATACAAAGGGGAGGGTGATTGAGGCGGTGTTTGTTGGGGATGGTTTGGGTTTTTCTGGGGAAGTGAACCGCAGAGGCGCTGAGGGTGCGGAGGCAGAATTGGAAGTTAATGTAGAGGCGAAAGCCTGGTGCGAGCGAGGGAATGAGCAGTATAATTTAGGAAGATTTGAAGAGGCGATCGCATCTTATAACCAGGCAATTGCTCTCAAACCCGACTATCACGATGCTTTGCACAACCGAGAGGTAGCGCAACGTAAGTTAGGCGAAATTAAATAGGCGAACTCGCTTGTATCCAGAATTTTTGTTAGGTATTGCGAGCGACCTGATACTATTAATAATTAATCGCAGTTTGCCGGGATAATTATCATACATTTAAAAGAGAAGTTTGAGAATTTTAGTCCTCAGTACAACTTAATTTGTAAGGTATGTTAGGCGCACATACAATAGGTTTATACTATTAAAATTAGTCCTTAATTATTGCATCCAAAACCCACATCGAATGACACAAGTAATCGGCATTGACTTAGGCGGAACAGCAATTAAACTCGGCAGATTTAGCAAAGACGGCATTTGTCACCAATCCTTAACTGTTCCAACCCCTCAACCCGCAACGCCAGAAGCAGTTTTAGGTACAATGACGGATGCTATTTTACAACTGAATCCGGTCGAAAATGCTGTAAGCGCGATCGGCATCGGCACTCCAGGCCCCGCAGACGCCGCTGGCAGAATAGCTAGAGTAGCAATTAACCTCAAAAACTGGCATAACGTCCCCCTCGCTGACTGGGTGGAAGCTAAAACCGGACTGCCGACCATATTAGCAAATGATGCCAACTGTGCCGGATTTGGAGAAGCTTGGTTGGGCGCAGGCAGGCACTTTAAAAATATAATTTTAATAACTTTAGGTACAGGAGTCGGCGGTGCAGTTATCCTAGACGGCAAACTATTTGTAGGTCATCAAGGCGCGGCCGGAGAACTAGGATTGATTACTATAAATCCCGACGGCCCGGAGTGCAACAGCGGCAATCGCGGTTCTTTAGAACAGTATGTTTCGGTGCAGGCAATTCGCCGGGAAACTGGTTTAGAACCTATAGAATTAGCCAATTTAGCTAAGTCTGGAGATGCCCAAGCTTTAGAATATTGGCAAAATTACGGGCGCTATCTGGGTATCGGTTTGGCAAGTATAATTTATATTTTAACGCCGGAAGCTATTATTATCGGCGGCGGAATTAGTGCAGGTGCAGAATTTTTCTTACCGCAGGTTAAAGCCGAAATTCAGCAACGTGTACTGCCGAGTTCTCGCGAAGATTTACAGTTATTGGTTGCTGAATTGGGCAATCAAGCAGGCATGGTAGGGGCGGCCAAATTAGCTTGGCAGCTTGTTGAATAGTTAAAATTTAAAAACTCAGCCCATTTTACTGCGCTTTTTTCATATCTAAAATTAGGATGCAACCTAAACACTTTAGCTCAAAAAAAATAAAATGAATGTGAGGAGTTACTAAACATAGTCTCCTTCATCCTTCATTGTTAGTGCTTCTAACTAAGGACTAATGACCAAGGACTTCTTCATGGCAGTGATTGTCCAGTCGTTTTTTTAATGTAGTCCTGAATTTCTTGATAAGCGTCCGGGTTGCTTTGGCGCAGGATAATAATGTTAGTTGCGCTGTCAGGCAGGCAAAAGCTTAGCCGACCGTTTTGTTCGCAAGCAAAAGAGCTAATTCGACTCATATCGATCGCAAATTCTTTGCGGTCATAATTAATTTTAATCCACGAGCCTCTAGAATTGCGATCGATGGTTTTTTTGAGGTAATCGAGAACTTGCTTGTAAGCCTCATAATTGCCTTGGGGATTGAGGATAATCGGCTGACTGCTATTAGGCAGCCAAAAGGTGAGACGCTTGTTATCCAGTTCGCTAGAAAAAGCACTAATAGTGTCAAGGTCAATTATGTATGTACTTTTCTCATAAGTAATTTTGCTCCAATAAGCCACAAAGCCTCCTCAAACCTGTGTTTCCTGGTATTTTAGGATAGTTTGACAACTCATACCATTTTAGATTTTAGATTTTAGATTTTAAATTGGGCATGACTGATGACTATCGGGGTTGGGAAGTTGCCTAAAGTTGCATTTTTTGGGGAAACTGGTATCACCCTTGAAATCCGTAAAAAGTTAAGTAAAAATATATCAGTATTTTTACCTTATGCCTTATGCCTTATGCCTTCTCCCTTGTGGTACTAGCCCCCCAGCCCTAGCATAGGGGTTGGGGGGTGAGGTTTTTCACTCGTTGAGAATGCTGCCCGATATCTAGTCCGGTAACTGCGACCCCTATCAAATCCTATTGGGCTGTTGGGTGGGTTTTGTAATGTCGATTGTCTGGGCGATTTGAATATTGTCTACTCTCACCCGCCCCTTGTATCTTAAAAGAGTTGGTGTAGCGCTCGTAACGTCAAGCAGGCGATCGCCAGATCAATCAGGCGA
>NZ_JAUBQN010000046.1:0-48226 GCF_036701295.1 Microcoleus harperi Pol14_C6
TTTTAAATCATCCAAATCTTCCTTCAGTCTTGTCTTATGGTACTCTGGCTGCTTAAAAACTGTCCGGAGTATTGTTTCTGCTTGACACCAAAATAACTTTGGAGAAGATATATATGCTTCAAGGAAAGGTTTTACGAGTTGCTCGTCCAACGGATTGCCTCGCTCAAGTTGTTCATTTCTACACAGAGGGTTTAGGGCTGCAAATCCTCGATAGTTTTGAAAACCATGAAGGTTTTGACGGAGTAATGGTTGGGATGCCAGGAGAAAGCCACCACTTTGAATTCATCCATCAACGGGGACATACTGTAGGTGGTGCTCCAACTCAAGACAACCTGATCGTCTTTTACCTTCCTAACCAACAAGAATGGCAGCAGGCTGTTGAGCGAATGAAAGCAAATGGATTTGAGCCTGTAAACTCCTACAATCCATACTGGGACAGAGATGGAGTGACTTTTGAAGACCCAGATGGCTATCGAGTCGTTTTGCAGAATGCCGAGTGGAGCTTGTAGCAGCGCTATCGCCGCATCAGGTATCTACACCAATTTATAACTCATCATTTTCTTGTCGCGCCGCCCGAATGGTTTGGGGAAATACGCCTACTAAAAGTGCCAAAGCTTCATCGGGAATTTGTGCCACCGTTTCCGAATCCAAATATTGTTCAAATTGAGTTAAAACCATTTGTGCGCGTTCCAAAGCTACTGGCTTTGCCGTTAACTGTTCCATTAACCGCACCCACTGCCGCCGAATTCCAAAAGCTTTCTGTATTTGTTCGGGAGATTGAGGGCAAACCAAACAAAAATTGCCGACGGGAATCGCCTGTTGAGAGTCAACATCAAAAGCGCCCCCAACGGCAGCCCCAGGCCCGGCAAACTCCGCGTGGAAACGTTTAATCAAAATTAGGCCGTTCCGGCGACGGCTATCTACCATCAACAGCTTGCCGCTGTTGATTTCTACGAGAATGTCAGAGGAGTGGGGGTGTTCTGTCAAATCTGTGTCAAGGTTTCGATATCGCAAGTCCGGGCCAGCAGAAAGGCCGGCGCGGACAATATAATTAGAAGTAAGATTAGAGCTGGATGAAGTATCAATTTTTTTCTCATCCCGCTGCCGATCGAGATTATTCATTTAAAGTTATAAATTAATACTGTCACAAGGTGGTAGTTTGAGCGCGATCGAATATCAAATGCAGGTAGAACAAGCAGTAGACACCCTGAAAGCGGATCTCCCGACGCTTTTTGAGAAAGACATCTCCTACGACATCTACACAAAAGATGTTTATTTTCAAGACCCTGTTAACAAATTTAAAGGAAAAATCAACTATCGCATTATCTTTTGGACTCTGCGATTTCACGGGCAGCTATTCTTTAACAACATTAACTTCGACCTGCACGGCGTAAGTCAGACAGCCCCTGATACTATTGTGGCAAATTGGACTGTTCGCGGCGTCCTGCGGGTTCCGTGGAAAGCTCGGATCTTCTTCAACGGCTACTCTACTTATAAACTGGATAAAGACGGCTTAATTTACGAACATATCGACACCTGGGACAGAAAACCCGGAGAGATTTTAAAGCAGTTTTTCCGCAAGGGGGAGGATTCCAGCCAAGGATAAGCTAGAAAGGTCGATCGCCCCGAGCCATCAGGGCCGGCCATCCAAATAACTTATAATGAGGAAAATAATCATCATCCCTCCGATTCATTTTCTGCTATTTGTAAATTGCTAAAATGATTGTCGCCTCTGATTCATTTTCTGCTATTTGCACTCCTGAAAAACATCATGCCAGATATTGTCGAGACTGCCACTAATGCCGGCTCTTTCAAAACACTCGTGACTGTTATTGAAGCGGCTGGTTTGTTAGATTTATTGCAAAGTCCGGGTCCCTACACCGTCTTAGCACCAACTGACGAGGCATTTGCCAAAATTCCTACGAACACTATTACGTCTTGGTTGGAAGACATACCCAAGCTCAAGAAAATTCTGACTTATCACATTCTGTTTGGGGAGGTACTAACTGAGAATTTGCTTGAGTTAAGTTCTGCTGAAACAGTGGAAGGTTCTGTGGTGGGAATTGATACTTCTGACGGCATTAAAGTGAATGATGCTAAAGTTCTCACTTCAGATATTATTGCCGACAATGGCGTCATTCATATCATTGATGCGGTGCTAATACCAGCATTGGTTGCAGCAGAATAAAACTTGTGTTTTCGTTGAGAAATTTCGGGTGCGCCTAGCGCACCTGATGCCTATAATAAATTCTAATAAATTTAGAATACGCGGGGCCAATCACCGATAAATGTCTGGTGCGCACCTTACACCGATAAATGTCTGGCGCGCACCTTACTGCTATAAATGTAGGCCTACGGCGAGCAGATTACCCTACATTTTAAACTAATTATCCGAACCTAAAATCAAGCCAGAGCGTGCCGGCAGCATCAATTCTAAATGCCGAGTTTCCCCGTCACCTTTCCAAACAAACTCGCCTTTTCCATACAGCAATTTATCGTGAGGAGATTTCAAATTAGCTGGCTCAAAGCTAATATTAGCTGATTCTGTCGCGACATTGACCGCAACAACTATTTCCTCATCCCCCAAAATTCGGGCAAAAACGTAAACCGTTCCCTCCGCAAACAGAACTTGGTACGATCCAGTGCGGAGGGCAGCGTATTTGTGCCGCAAACCTATCAACTGCTTGTGGTAATCTAAAACATCAAGTTCCCAGCGAGATTCTAAGGGAAAACCGCGGCGAGAATCGGGATCGAGAGCACCGGGTAAACCAACTTCATCGCCGTAGTAAATGCTGGGAGCTCCAGGAAAAGTTAACAGCAGCAAAGTAGCGAGTTCGACGCTAGCTTTATCGCCTCCCGCAATTGACAGCAACCTAGCTGTATCGTGACTGGCCAACAAATTGAGTTGAGTTAGCTGTATCGGCCACGGGTACAGTTCCAAAACCTCCTGAATTTTGTTGCCGTACTCTTTAGCAAAAAGCGCCGGATAGGGATGATAAGAACGACCTTCTATTTGAGCTAAATCTACCCTGTCGCCCGCTGCAAAAGCAATAGTCGGGGCAGCAAAAAGATAATTCATCACCCCGTCAAACTGAGTACCATCGAGCCATTCTCTCGCATCTTCCCAAACTTCGCCGACAATGTAAGCTTCGGGATTAATTGCTTTGACTCGATCGCGAAATTCCTGCCAAAATCCCGGGGTTTTAATTTCAAAAGGAACGTCCAGTCGCCAGCCGTCAATGCCGAATTTAATCCAGTATTCGGCGATTTCCATGATGTATTCTCGCACTTCTGGATTTTCGTGATTGAATACAGGAAGTGCTCGATTCCCGTCCCAACCGGCATAGTTAGCAGGAAAATTGCCGTCGTAGGCGGATAGCGGCCAGCCTTCAACTTTAAACCAATCCACCCAAGGAGAATGCGGACCGTTTTCGAGGATGTCGTGAAAGAAGAAAAAGCCGCGGCTGGCGTGGTTGAATACGCCGTCGAGGACGATTTTGATGTTGCGATCGTGGGCGGCGTCTAGAAGCTCTTTAAACGCTGGATTGCCGCCCAACATCGGATCGACTTGATAGTAGTCGTGGGTATGGTAGCGGTGATTGCTGGCCGACTGAAATATTGGGGTGAAGTAAATTGCGTTAATTCCTAAGTCTTGCAAGTAGTCTAGCTGTTCCATCACGCCCCACAAGTCGCCACCTTTGTAGCCTTGGAGGGTGGGGATTTCGTGCCATTCTTCCCACATGAAGTTTTGCAGCAGGCGTTTGCGGGGCTGTTTGCTTTTGGCGAAGCGATCGGGGAATATTTGGTAGAATACGGCGTTTTTAACCCAGTCCGGCGTTTGAATTTGCATACACTTTTTCTAGCTTTTACGGCTTAGGCTACCGTAGCAGGGGTTTCTAGGGGATCTAGCTTTTGGTAGAGAATAGACATTTAATCCCATTTTATAGATCGACAAATTGTAAAATATTACACAAATGTGCAGTCAATTTAAGATTGAAAACTGACTCTACCTATAAATTTATCGTCCCGGCCGCCTGCGCTTCCTGACTGCTGTGGAGTTAGACAAACTCACATAACAGGAACGCCAGCAAAAACAACCGGATCAAACTCAAGCATAACCAGAGCGCACTTTGGGCCCATACAGAGCCTCAGTGGGCGTGGCGGTGCTATCATGCCAGCCTGGAAAAAGAACAACAGCGCGCGATGCTGGAGCGAGAAATTGCGAAAACGGCCAATTTACCTAAAAAACTTGTTATTAACAGCCCAAATCCCCAACCTTATTCTTTCCTTAAACTGCCGTTATTTACTGAGGGGTATTTTAACTCACAACTCAAAACTTTGTTAAATATCCATTATTGATTGATGGGTATTTTAACTCAAAACTCAAAACTCATAACTCCAGTCCCGGACGCACTCCAACTCTCATAAACCGGGTTTTTTAACTCTTATTGAGGGTGTGAAGAAGTATTTGGATTAAACAACCCGGTTTCTGCGTAAGCCACTCCGCTCATAAGTGAAAACTCAAAACTTCCTTGCTCTCCCCCCTTGTCAAGAAGCCCTCACCATCCGACACTGTACTTGGAGAGTTAATCGACCCTAGGGAGAAAGTTCCTTGAAAAAAGTCTTAGCCATCATCCTCGGTGGCGGTGTAGGCACCCGCCTTTACCCCCTAACCAAACTGCGAGCCAAACCCGCAGTTCCCCTCGCAGGCAAATATCGCCTCATCGATATTCCTGTCAGCAACTGCATCAACTCCGAAATAGTCAAAATCTACGTCCTCACCCAATTCAACTCGGCATCCCTCAACCGCCACATCGCTCGCACCTACAACTTTTCCGGCTTCACCGACGGATTTGCCGAGGTGCTCGCCGCCCAGCAAACTCAGGAAAACCCCAACTGGTTTCAAGGGACAGCGGACGCAGTTCGCCAATATCTGTGGCTGCTAGAAGAGTGGGACGTTGACGAATATTTGATTCTTTCGGGCGACCACCTCTACCGCATGGACTACCAGAAGTTTGTGCAGAGACACCGCGAAACCAACGCCGATATCACCCTCTCGGTTTTGCCAATGGACGAGAAGCGGGCCTCGGATTTTGGTTTGATGAAAATCGACGACAACGGCCGCATTGTTTCTTTCAGCGAAAAGCCAAAAGGCGATGCGCTCAAACAAATGCAGGTGGATACTACTAAACTGGGACTGACAGCACAGCAGGCTCAGGAAAGTCCTTACATTGCTTCGATGGGGATTTACGTCTTCAAAAAAGAAGTTCTGATTAAACTCCTGAAAGAATCTCCCAACCAAACTGATTTTGGTAAAGAGATTATTCCGAATAATGCAAAAGACCACAACGTTCAAGCTTATTTGTTTGACGATTACTGGGAAGATATCGGAACCATTGAGGCTTTTTACGACGCTAACTTGGCGCTGACCAAACAGCCTCAGCCACCTTTCAGTTTCTACGATGAAGATGCGCCGATTTACACTCGCCCGCGTTTCTTGCCGCCGACTAAGCTTTTAGATACTCACGTAACTGAATCGATTATTGCTGAAGGCTGCATTCTCAAACAGTGCCGGATAGACCATTCTGTGTTGGGAGTTCGATCGCGCATTGAAGCTGGATGTACGATTCAAGACACTCTAGTCATGGGTGCTGACTTCTACGAACCCGACGCCGAACGGCATTCGAGTTTGGACAACGGCGGCGTCGCCCTCGGTATCGGTGCAGATACTACAATTCGCCGCGCGATTGTGGATAAAAATGCCCGAATCGGCCGCAATGTTCAAATAATTAATAAAGACCGAGTGGAAGAAGCAAACCGCGAAAACCAAGGTTTTTACATCCGCAGCGGCATTATCGTAGTCCTGAAAAATGCCACAATTCCTGATGGAACTATCATTTAGTTATTAGTCATTAGTCATTAGTCGTCAGTCATTAATTTTTTAAGTTAAAATCTGTTACCTCTCAGCAAGTGACTGATGATAAATAAGTAAATTAGTGACAGATCACCAATGACCGATGACTGATGACTGATGACGAAATTCATTCTTTTTTTTGTTGATTATTAATTCCCACCGCTGAGGCGAGGTTGTCGAAATACTTGGCTTCATTCAAAGGCTCGCGCATTATTAATAAGTGACAGTCTCTGTTACTGTGTGCCTTGATACAGATATGTCCGATCGCCTGCGTCTGGAGAATAGCTTCTGATTCTTGTATTTGCGCTCGTAGCACGACTGACAAATGCGCTGCCCGTTTCTGAGTACAACACAACTCTCGGAACTATCTTTCCACTCGTCGCAGCAGCCGCAAGGCCAACTTAGCAAATAATTCATAATGTGAGCACCCTCGTGGCGTTAAAACCTGATCCCTTTATTATCTTATCTTAATGTTTTATAGAAGTGTGTGATGTAGCTAACAGACAGCGGAGATATTATGCTATATTAGTGTGATTAAAATGTATTCAGAGGTTGTAAAAATAAGCTTCTATAGCGCTGGTCTGGGGTGAGGAAAAAATATCTCGAAATTTTGTAGGATGACGGCGCACTTTAGGGTATAATATAGTCACAATTCAGACACCAGATTCGACCGGAATCGCTGCTGAGAACCTTCTAAGATTTGCATTGGGTGAAAACCTCGTATAGAGAAGTTCGATCGCACCGCGCACCGCAAAAAAAAGCTCGCTCTTCCGCAACACTCAACCCGACAGGTACTGGCGCCAGCAACGGCAGCATCTCTCCCGGGCTCGCTTCAACTGGGATCCACCCTAAAGCTATCGCCTCCTCCCAAAAGCCCGAAGGCGCACAACTCCTAAAAATTTATGGTGGCAAGAGTTTTACTCTCTAAAAGTTCAAAGGTGTAGCAACCGCCCATAGGGTAAGGGTGTTGTTCATTCATTGATGAAACATTGTTTTTGTGGTCGAATGCCAAAAGCATTTCTAGACCCGGCTGCTCCGGCTGCGCTCAGCACCAGAGAGCCGAATGCTACAAAATCTCAAACAACAGCGGGGTGCGGAAATTGCGATTGTCGCGCAAGCAACAACCGAACTCGATAGAGTCCAAACCTTTGATAACCTATAATTTGAATGAGATGCCGCAGGTACTTTTACCCCTGGCATTAAACTAATTCGCCATCCTGCGGCTAATTTGGGATTTATTCTTTCTAACAACTAACAAATAACAACTAATAAAGAGGGGATTGCTTAATGGCTGCAACAGATTTTAAAGACTATTACGCTATTTTGGGACTCAACAAAACTGCCAGCTCTGACGAAATTAAAAAAACTTTCCGCAAACTAGCCCGGAAATATCACCCGGATATGAACCCCGGCAACAAAGAAGCCGAAGCTCGTTTTAAAGAAGTAAACGAAGCTTACGAAGTGCTATCAGACCCAGAAAAACGCAAAAAATACGATCAATACGGTCAATACTGGAAGCAAGCTGCCACCACTCCAGGCGGATGGCCGGGCGGGGGCGGTACGACTGTAGATTTTGGCGGCGTTGACTTCAGCCAGTACGGCAGTTTTGACGAATTTATCAATGCCTTGCTCGGCCGCGCCGGTAGCAATGCGAGTAGTGGCCGCAACGCCAAGTGGAATTACAGCAACTACCGCGCCGGCGGGCCCACCGGTTTTGGCGGATTTGAAGATTTTGCGGGGTACGAAAACCGCAGCGCAGGAAGCTCTCTCGACACCGAAGTGGTGGTTTCCCTGACTTTGGGGGAAGCATTTCGCGGCACTTCCAAGCGAGTCGCCACGGGGGAAGTTTCGATTCCAGCAGGAGTAAAAACTGGCAGTAAAATTCGGGTAAAAGGCAAAGGTCAAGTTGACCCGTACACCAAGCAGCAGGGAGATTTGTACCTAAAATTAGAAGTTTTGCCTCACGCTTTCTTCCAGTTTGAGGGAGAGAATTTGGTCTGCGAAGTGCCTATAACTCCCGACGAAGCGGTGTTGGGAGCTTCAATTGAAGTGCCGGCGCCTGAAGGTATGATAACTGTAAAATTTCCAGCCGGGATGCGATCGGGTCAGTCTTTGCGGTTGCGGGGCAAAGGATGGCCCAAACCCAAGAAAGACGAGCGGACTGATTTGTTAGTAAAAATTGCGATCGTGCCGCCGAAAGAAATGAGCAATGTAGAACGCGAATGCTATGAAAAAATCAAGGCAAATCGCACTTTTAATCCCCGCAGCAATATCAACCAAATGCTGCTTTGAAAAAACGTGCATTTCTCAGAGGCAAATAATACCATTTCTTACATATTTCCTAGGGACACAGCATTCTTGTGTCCCTACTGTATGCAAGCGCGCTCTCATTTTAAAAAAACCCTGTTAAGAACTGAAATTTTATTCGCCCGTAATAGTCAGTTTCCAACGCGATCAAGACTCTTCGCTAGCTGTTAGCTGAGTAGGCTGGCTACCTTGTTTGATGTTGATGCTAATTTTTTTAGCTCCTTTGTTCTCCAGGTCTCGGATGTACCTGTTCGAGCTGTTAGAAGCTTCCTGTCTGCTGTCATAGGGGCCAAAGTAATAGTTACGCTTTGGCGAATCAGTCTCAACTTCTACCCACCATTCGCCGCGTCGAGTGCTGCTAGCAGGTTGAGCTAGCACCCAAAAGGCACTGAAAAACATAGCCAACATAGATATTTCAAACATATTTACCTCTGGGAAGATTTAAGTAGTTTTTTCTGTTCTCTCTCAATTTATCAACGCAACATGATCTATCGGCTCGTCCTCAGTGCTGATTTAGCCCCGATTATTGTTGGCAGTTAGTGCTAGCTAAAATCTGCATTTTGGTGGAGAAGATGCCGACATTTAAGCCACCACTACAAATATAAAGTCCGCAGGGTAAGGACTAGGACAACATGATGCTTCATATTATTGTTGAGGCTTCAGTTAAGGAAAAACTCAAACAGAACTTACACTCTCTTGACGCCCAGAAACCGGGTTGTTTAACCGATATCCCTCCCAATAGATGGAGTATTTGCGTTAAAAAACCCGGTTTCTGTCGGTTGGACTATCAAAATTATTAAGCAGCGACACCTTCTGAGAATTCATCACAAATGGTGAGAGCCGAAGGCTGACACCGTTTGATGCGGATGCTAACTTTTTTGGCTCCCTCGCTTTCCAAGTCTTCTATGTAGCCTGGAGTATTGCTGGAAGCTTCTTTGTCGGTGTCAAAGGGGCCAAAATAGTAGGTACAGTGGGGCAAGTCGGTGACAATTTCTACCCACCATTTCTCAGATCGGCGGTGGCTGGACCCCGCAAATACCGACAAGACTGCGACGTAGATACAAAATAAATAAAATCCGAGCATTTTTATTCTTCAGGGGTGATTTAATTTATTATTTAAATCTATCAAAATAATTTGCCCCTCGAATCAACCTCAGTGCTGATTTTGAGTCGATCGAACTGAGATGGTAGATTGTAGATCTTACATTTTTTCTCCCATCTAAAATCTAAAAGCAAAACCCGCCGATGCGGGTTGTTTGCTAACTGAAAAATGCTCTTTCCCCCAAGTAGAGGGCTGCGCCAACCTCAGGCTGCTGAGGTTTAGCGCTTGCCTTTGGGGAACTGTTCGATACCAGCCCAACCGTAGAAAACCAGCTCGTCGTTCTGAACTCGGCAGCGGTCTACTCGCAGTTGAGTGCCTTCTAAGGCAAATTTGTCTAAGTCTAGCAAGTTATTTACGTGGGCAATTATAGCTTGACCCAAGTCTACTGCTTGCCCGTCACCGCCGTAAGTAACGCTGACAAATTGGATTTTGCGTCTGTCTTCTACTTGCAATTGAGCAGTAATATCTATTTTGACCGGTTCGCTGGCATCGCCTACGGTAATTTCGGACTGAAGCCGAATTGATTTGTCGGTTCCGAAGCTGACTTCAGTGTTTTGAAAGTGCAGAGATTGCTCTTGGTACTTCAGCTTCTGGAGTTTTTCAACTACAAAAGGTGTATTGAATGAGGTGGTTAAATCCGATCGACTTAAGACTACTCGCATATTTGCCTGGGTAGGCTGTCGCAATTTGACTTGACCTGCAAAAATCGCCCCAAAATCAATGGAGAGTGCTTGCAGGTAGAGTTCCATCACTTCTATGCGGAGGCCGTTGTACATCAACATACCTTTGCCAACAAAGTCGAAACCGTCGATGCTTCCCTGCAAGAGTTTGGCTACTGGTTCGACTCGGATGTTGGCCTCGGCCTTTTCAGAACGCTTGAATAAGGCTGCGATCGCAGCTCCTGCTACTTTACTAACAAGGCGATCGCCACTTTGACCTTGAAAGGATGTACCGCTAAACAAAGCTGCTACCATTTATTCGTTTGCTCATCTACAGTCGCCATTATAACCTCATATTAAGAAATGTAAAAATTGCTTGTGCTTATTCACCTCATAAGCAGATCTTGTTTTTTGTCTGTCTTCAAAACAACATTGTTGAAATTTAAACGCTCAGAGGGGTGCCTTGGAGACAGGCGCGATCGAGCAACGCTCCATCCCACAGGGTTTGTTCGATCATGGCGCAAAGCAAATTAGCCCCCGTCAGGTTAGCGCCGCGCAGTACGGCTCCATTCAGAATCGCTTCTTCCAAGTCAGCTCCTGACAAATCAGCGCCGGACAAATTGGCATTGCTCAAATCGGCACCCAGCAAAATTGCCCGAGCCAAAGCAGCGCCCCGCAAATCGGCGCCACGAAAATCGACACCGCTCAAATCCAAATTGCCGATGGATGCCCCCGTCAAAAAAGCACCCCCAAAACTTGCGTCGCGGACTAAAGCGTTAGCGAAGGAAGCTCCCCGCAAATCGGCATTACGAAAATCTGCGCCTCGCAAGTCAGCGCCGCTCAAGTCAGCACCTCTGAGGTTGGCTCGCAATACGGCCCGCTGCAAGTTAGCGCCGGCGAGATTAGCTCCACTCAAGTTGGCTTGAGACAAGTCAGCACCGGCGAGCTCGGCGCCCGCTAAGTCTTTGCCGGCTAAATCAGTACCGGCCAACATCAAAATTTTGCCTTTTCGTATGGCTTCGAGGTCATTAGTCATTAGTTTTTAGTCATCAGTCATTGGTCATTAGTCATTAGCGCACAGACAGGCTGCTGCTACAACTCCCAGTGTTAGGGTGCGCTTAGCAAGCACAGGCTGATTTTTTGTAGTGTTGGAAAAGATTTTGTGCTGAGTTTTAAATACCCAATACTTCGGCTAGGCACTTCGGCAGCGCTCAGCACAAGCTCTGTACAAGTTCCCAATTACCAATTACCGATCGCCCATTACCCATCCAGTTATTTTATAATGCCGGAGCGGCTGCGGTCGTTCGATCGCCCAAATCCTCCAACCATACATTCGGCAGTTGGCTCGGCCGGTTCGGTAACTCCATCAAACCCATTTCTGCCAGCCTGACGACGTTGCTGAGAGTTTCCACCAAAGCCGGATCGAAGCGAATGCCGCACAGTGCCCGGCACTCTTCCAAAGCTTCGCTCAAACTCATAGCCGGACGATCGCCACGCGGTTGAGTCAATTCTTGAAAATAGGCGACCAACCCTAAAATCCGCGAAGCAACGGGTATGGCTTCGGCTCGCAAACCCTCTGGTCTGCCGCTGCCGTCCCAATATTCGAGTTTGTACTTGACAATTTCCGCCACAGGTGCTAACTCCGGCATTGCTTGCAGCAGTTGGGAACCGATGAAACTGCGATCGCGCCAAAATGATAAAGTTGCTTGGTCGAAAGCATCGGGAGTGCGATCGAACACCTCATTCGGCGCAGAAACTAAGCCGACTCGAAAGAGCAATCCAGCCAGCCGCAGCCTCCGCAACTGCAAAGCCGGCAAATCCAGCAGTTGACCCAAAGTTTCCGACAACGCCGCCACCTGCAAAGACGCTGTAGGATTGGAGGTATCGCGTTCGTCCACGCGCTGGGCCATCCGCAGAAAAGCTTGAAGTTTGTTAGCGTTCAAATTGCGGCTGACGCGCAAAGCTTGACCTTCCAATTCCCACAATTCGCGGGTTTGGCGGTTAATTGCCACCATTTGCTGCTGAGAACTTTGCAGGTAAGTGACTATCCGCGATACCACGCCACTAATATCTGCCAAGGGCGGGCCTTTGGTTGCCAGGATTTCGTGGTACATTTCCAGCAAACTGTCGGCTAGGGGGGAGTTGTAATGTCGCGTCTGTTCTATAAAAATTTCTGCCGAGGCCGACACCAAAGACTGGTCAAACGACCACAAACCGTAGAACTTTCGTTCTGTATCGACTTCTGGCTTGCCCTCGGGCAAGTATTCCTCGGCTGAAAGTTCGCGGCAAAGCACCATTGCTTTGTATGTGGGGGCGACGATGATTAAATTCCATTCTTGGATTAGGGGGTCGCTCTCATCGAGATTTATTAAAGATACATTTTCTAATTGACCCGTTTTGTGGGTAGCGAAACCGCTGTCGGCTACTGCACCGATGACAACGCGCCGAGAGGCATTAGCAATATCTAGGTAGCGATCGGCTTCCTGTAAATACCATTTTCCCTGCTGAAACGTTACCAAAACTAAGGGTTGGAGTTCGCTCTTGTCCCCGCCACTGGTTTGCAAAATGTGGTCTTCTAGGGCGTGACATAGGGCTACTAGGGTGTTTTTGAAGTATACCCCGTAGCTAGAAGGCAGTTTTCCGTCGGGAAGTGTAGCTTGTAGTCTAGCGAGAGTTGATTCTGAATTCATTGCAAAAAGCGGTGCCGGCTCTTACTTATTGTAGCGGGCGATCGAACTTCTAGAAAAGACTTTGGGCAAAAATCCGAGTTTTTGGGTTTTCACCGCTTCGCAACCGAGTCAATGTAGAGTGCGCCGAAGAGTACCTGATTAATTTTAGGAATTTTCTGGAAACCCTCTGTCTTTGGCTGAGTTTTTTTCAAACGAGAAACCTGCCGAGAGGAAGACGGTAAATGAGTTAGGTATTAACTACTATTTTTAGAACAATATTATTAGGAATTCTGAGCGTGCTTCAACAAAATAGAAGTTTAGGGGAACAGGCGATCGACAAAGTGGCAGAGATTGCTATTGCTAGCAAATTAGACGAATCCGAAACTTTGTCTGTCACAGTTAACACCGATCCTGGCCAGCTAGCCCAGGGAGAAGTAGAGGCCGTTGCCGTTGAGGGCAAAGGATTGGTAATGCAACAAGATTTGCGCGTGGAAGAATTGCAAATTCACGTCAAGGACATTGCAGTCAATCCCCTGACCGCTATGTTTGGCAAAATTGAACTGAATGGACCTGCCTTCGGTGGGGCGCGCGCAGTTTTAACAGAAAGCGATATCAACCGCGCTTTTAATTCCGAATACATCAGCAGGAAACTGAAAAACTTAAAAGTTACTGTTGACGGACAACAGCAGACAATAGACGTTAAAACTATTGAGTGCAAATTGCTAACCGGAAAAATCGCTTTAAATGCTGAGGTATTGGTGCGGGAAACGGCCTCCACGGAAAAGATTTATTTCACAGCCAAACCTCAGATCGCAGAAGGCGGTTGGGCAATTTCTCTTCAGGATGTCGAGTATCCCGAAAATAAGGAATTTTCGCCGGAGTTAACTGAAGCTTTGGCGGACAAAGCTGGTGAAGTTTTAAACTTGCGAAATTTTGAACTTGAGGGAATGTCCCTGCGAATTCAGCAGCTAAATGTGGAAGCTGGTTTGCTGACTTTGCAAGCTGAAGCGAAAGTCGAAAAATTCCCTAATTAGGATCTTGTAGGGTGTGTCATAAACAAAAAAGCTCTTCAATTCCAGCAACTATTGGAACTGGCGCACCCTAGCATTATGCTTTGCTTTGGAAAATCTTCGCAGTTTATTCAATCCCTCTAAAGTTATAAAAAAGTCGATACCAATTCGCACCAAAATATCACCGCCGTTAGAGGCAGGCATGGGGAGTTTACTTTTAATCTTGACAAGTAGTAATTAAAGATTGGAAACTTTTTGTGAACACTGTAACTTCTTTTTTGAAAAAACTGCGTAGCGGTCAATTATTGACTCAACTTTTGACTGTATGTATGGCAGGTTTGCTGCTGTTTACCAGCACCGCTTGCAATGCGGGCGATGTTCGAGGTGCTCGGCCTGAGAATCCTCCCGTTCAAGCTGGAGGAATGAATAACCCTCACAAGGGTGGCGGTGATGGATACACGAATTATAAAACATCCACCGATCCTAAAGTAAATCAGTCCCCTGCTCAAGCACAAAAGAATCGGGCTGATTTGTCGATCTTGGGCGATCGTCTCATGGCCGCGACTACCGGTGAATCTAATCCCTCAAAGCTGCTTTATCCGGGCTCTGCACCCATGGAAACTGACAAGTTCGACCTTGAACTCGGCGGAGATAAAACTCTGTTAGAAGCGCCAGACGGACAGCCGGCTAAGGCTCAACCGGTATTCGATCGCAGCGATCCCGATGCCAATATTTTAGAGAGAGTAGGCGCCGCCTTTAAGGATGCTTCTGGTTTCCTCAAAGATAGCGCGGAAGATGCCAAGGAAAGCTCGGTTACGAAACTGAATCCGCTGCAAAAATAAGCAAGCAGAACCAAAAATGATGTAGGGGCTGTCTGAAACTAGCCCCTACATAAATAATATAATTTATTGAAACTAGATAAACGCTTGTATAGCTGCTGCTATTTGCTTAACCATATTTACGCTGTTCCTGCATTTTTGATTAAATCCCGATTAAGAGGTTTTAAATTTTAGGGAATTTATGGTGCGAATACGGGAGACTATTTAGCGTAAATTTTACTCAGGTTGGGTAAATATAAAACAGATTGATTAAAATTAACTATTTGGCTGTAAATAAAACTGAATGAATTCTTAATTGCGTGAACGACTTCTGTCACCAACTGTGCTAAACTCGACTATTTTTAGTAAATTATCTCAAAATTCCCAGGCAAGTTTAGTAAGAAAACTTAAATTTTTGGGTCGTTCTGCAGAGCCAGGAAAAATCCTAAACACTTTTAGGCGTAAAGAAGCCTTGTAATGATGGATAAAATACCAGATAGCTCCCAGATGATTGGAGAGTTTTTTATAAAATAACAGAGTTTTTATTAGAATAGCGAGAGATCCTGGGCATCAAGGTGTTATTGAATCTTTATAGAGGAGAAGTTTTGCCCCTATCTCTCCCGCCAGATTGGTATCGCTGGCGAGGGAAAACTTTTTCAGAGATGACCCAAAGATTTGTATAATACAGGGCATATTGCCTGTAAACTGCTGAGAGCGAACCCCACAAATCGGCTGGTTGCAAGAAAAGAGGGATGTCTACAGCTTCATATAAAGCCAGTGCAGGCTTTGTGTCGGATTAAAACGCCGTTTGTGTCCTCCTAAGCCAGTGATGATATTACCCTGCTGGTTTTGAATCAACAGCTAGAAACCCAGCTATAATAACGCATTGCCACAACTGGAAGCCAGGCTGAAAGGGTGAACTATTCTTAGTTAAGCGCTATACCCGTGAAAGATTTTTATGAATAATAACTCCCTTAAATTCCGCCTCCGCACTGCCCTCGTAGTACCCTTTATCCTGCAAATTGTTGCAGCAGTTGGATTAGTCGGCTATCTTTCATTACGCAACGGACAACAAGCCGTAACTGATCTTGCCAACCAGTTGATGACTGAGGTGAGCAACCAAACCGATCAGCAGCTAAATGACTATCTTTCAATACCTCATCAAATTAATCAGATCAATATTGATGCAATCGAGACAGGATTACTCAATATAGAAGACTTTGAAATGACTGGAAGTTATTTTTGGAAGCAGGTGCAAGCCTTTAAGAATGTTGGCTATATTTCAAATACGTTAGCAGATGGACGCTTTATTGGGGCTGGCAAATACTTTCCAGGGGAAGGAGTCATCATTGATGAAAAGTCTGCAATAACAAACGGAAAAGTAGCTACCTACGCCGTGAACAAGCAGGGCGAGCGGGGTAAAGTGCTACGGTTTTGGACCGACGACTTCGTGGCATCCTCATGGTATATTGAGGCGGCTAAAGCAGGTAAATCAACCTGGTCTTCGGTGTACTCTGTTGACGAAATCAACTTCATTTCTTTAGCGGCAGTGCGTCCCATGTACGCAAAAAACGGCAAATTACTTGGCGTGACTGGGGTGGATTTACAACTATCAAATATTACGAATTTTTTGCGCCACTTAAATATTACCTCATCAGGACGAATTTTTGTCATGGAACGAGATGGGCAGTTAATCGCCAATTCTAGTTCTCAACCCTCTTTTGCCAAACTAAGTGGTAAGACCCAACGCTTTAATGCGTTAACCATTAATGATCCGTTAATTCAAAGCACTGCTCAAACTCTAAAAAATCGGTTTAGTAATTTTCAGCGAATTACAAAAAGGCAAACGTTGAACTTTCAAATTCAAGGACAACCTCACTTTGTCCGTGTTCATCCTTGGCACGACGAGTTTGGCTTGAATTGGCTAATCGTGACTGTAGTTCCAGAATCTGACTTCATGGGTCAAATCAATGCTAATACTCGTAGCACAATAGGGTTGTCTCTGGTAGCGTTGATTATGGCGCTGCTGATCGGTATTCTCACCGCTGGTTGGATTACCCGCCCCATTGAGCGGATTACCCAAGCTTCAGAAGACATGGCAGATGGCAACTTGAAGCAATACATTAAACACACTAGCCTCGTTGAACTTGATAAGTTGGGAAACTCCTTCAACCGTATGGCAGGCCAACTCAAGGAATTGTTTGAAACCTTAGAAGATAAAGTCAAAGAACGCACGGCAGAACTAGCAAATGCTAACGACGAAATCATTACCCTCAACGAGAGACTCAAGCAAGAAAATCTTCGCATGGGTGCTGAATTGGATATCGTGCGTCAAATGCAGCAGATGATTCTGCCAAACGCTGAGGAACTGAAAATTGACGGGCTCGATATTGCCGCATATATGCAGGCTGCCGATGAAGTCGGCGGCGACTACTATGATGTTTTAAACACCGATGGCGTTGTCACTCTTGGCATCGGCGATGTCACTGGACATGGACTCGAAAGCGGTATCTTGATGCTGATGGCGCAAACCGCCGTTCGCACCCTCAAGGAAATCCAGGAAACTGATCCGGTTCGGTTTCTAGATGCGCTCAACCGCACCCTTTACAAAAACGTGCAGCGCATGAATTCGGAGAAAATTCTCACCCTAGCGATTTTAAATTACTCCCAAGGACGGGTCAGCATCAGCGGTCAGCATGAAGAAACAATCATTGTGCGAAACGGTGGAGAGGTAGAACGTATCGACACAATGGATTTAGGCTTCCCCATCGCCCTGGACGATGAAATTGCTGAGTTCATCAGTCACATTTCACTTGAGCTACAGCTAGGAGATGGTATAGTGCTATATACCGATGGTATTCCCGAAGCACAAGACATTAAGAAAAAACAGTATGGTGTTGAGCAGATGTGTGAGGTCATTAGCCAAAACTGGCATTTATCGGCTGGGGAAATTAAGCAAGCAGTGATTGAGGATTTACGGCGACATATCGGCACTCAAAAAGTAGTTGATGATATTACGCTGTTGGTTGTGAAGCGGACCCGATTAGGTGTAGAACAAAAGTCACATCCTCAAGCAGCCGCATTGGTTTAGAGCGATCGCCCATACCTCTAAAAAATAAACTTATGGCATTAAACTGGAAAATAATCCTAGGGGCGATCGCTTTAGCCGTCAAATTTACGAGTAGGTGGTGAGATGTCTCAAAGGCCGTCTCCCAAAAGAGGCTGAATCTCCTGAGAACTCTAAAGCTGTAGTCAATGTCTAAATTTCTATAATTATAATGTATCTAATGATCTCTTGCATCAAGGTCAATAAAGGGTTCGAGGGCGGGATGAGAACTCGATTTATTGACCTTAGTGCTTTCTGTCAATTAAAAGTATTCACTCAAAGTTTTTATACATAATAGCAGCGTAAGGCGCGCCGAGGCGCACCCTACCTGATATATAAGCAAGGGTAATTTCTATTCCTCTCAAAGCTTTTTCCGATCTAAAAGAGCTTGGTTCTATTTTTTCTTTGAATCAGAAACATCAGCAATCAAATCGTCTTTATCAACTTTCGGGACAAAATCAGGGCGTTCTTTGGATTCCCAACCAGGTGGGCGCTTAGAGTTATACCAGGCGATCGAGCCGATCGTAACTGCGGCAACAAAGCCAACACCAAGAACTGCTATTGGAGCGGTTAAGCTGACACTTGATTCCGGCACTGGCTGCTGCATCAGCAGATCGATCATTACTCGCTTGATGGGTGCAACAAGAATTGCCATGGGAGTGGTCAAGCTGATATCTATCATTAGGCCAAATCCTTATTTACTCTACTTTTACATTATCTTAAGTGCTAATGCCGTTTTGTTGATATATCTGAAGACAGAAAAAGTGACAGAATTGTCGGCATAATGGTTAGAGGTTGAAAATATGAGAGCTGATTTTATGCCGTTGGGGACAATAGCATTGCTGTTGGCTGCTAGTTTCAGCCTGGGTGCTTTACCGCTAACGGGATGGGCGGTGCGAGTGTTTAGCCGCCGAGATTTGAGGGCACTGGGTACGGGAAATGTTGGCGTGTCGGCAGCTTTCATTCACGGGGGGAAATTAGCGGGAATTGCAGCGGTGTTGGCGGAAATTGCCAGGGGTATTGTACCGGTTTTGGCAGGGCGATTTTGCTTCCCGGATGCACATGCGATCGCGATTGCGCTGTTAATTCCGCTAGTTGCTGGCAGATATGCGATCGCCCGAGGTGGAGGGGTGACAAACGCTGTTTGGGGTCTTTTTGTATTTTCGCCGCCGATGGCTGTTTCATCGGGCATTTGGGGGCTGTTGGTGTGGGGTTTGGCACAGCGGTGGTGGGGTGAGGGCGATCGGGCGAGACTCTTTGCTTCCCGTTGCGGGTGTCTGTGCACGCCAATCTGGGTTTGGGTGTGGCGACAATCAATGCCCGAATTTTTAGCAGCAACAGGATTAGCTTTGTTGTTAGCAGCAATTAATTTCAGCCAGGGTGATGATATGGCTTTATCTCAATCTGAACAATTGTTTTCTCTTGATGACTCGTTAGATGCTGCAATCTGCGGCGATAAAGCGGCTAAATTGTCTCAACTGAAACGTGCAGGTTTTAACGTACCTGCTGGTTTTATATTGGCATCGAAGGAAGAAGGAAGAAGGAAGAAGGAAGAAGGAAGAGGGGATGAGGAAAATGGCTATCAACTGTTACTCAGTAATTCTGTAATCCAAAATCTAAAATCCAAAATCCAAAATCGAATGATTGTGCGTTCTTCGGCTGCGGGAGAAGATGGCGATACGAGTTCTGCCGCGGGACAATATCAAACTATTGGCCCTGTTTTCAATGAAGTAGAATTGCTCGATGCAATTAATCGCTGCCGCCAGTCTTATTGGACTTCCGAAGCTGTTGCTTACCGCCGACAGCGACAATTACCTGATACCCAAATGGCTGTATTAATTCAGCCTTATATTGATAGCCAGTTTGCGGGAGTCATGTTCAGTCGCAATCCTTTAGATGGGGGTTCCCAGGTAATTATAGAAGCTTTGCCGGGAGGAGCCGAAGCTGTTGTGAGCGGACAATCTACTCCGATTCATTTAGAAATAGATTTTAGTAGATATGAATCCTTAGAAAAAAACTTAACTCAATTAAAAAATAAATCACTTATTCCTCAATGTATTTTAGCAGAATTGGTGAAACAAGCGCAAGCAATTGAAGCATTTTTTCACGGAATCCCGCAGGATATTGAGTGGAGTTGGGATGGTGAAAAAGTTTGGATTTTGCAAAGTCGCCCGATTACTAATTTGCAGCCATTCTGGACGCGAACTATTGCAGCAGAAGTGATTCCCGGTGCCATTCGTCCCCTAACTTGGTCGATTAATCGGCCGCTGACTTGCGGGGTTTGGGGAGAGATTTTTCAGGTGGTTTTGGGCGATCGCGCCAGTGGCTTAAACTTTAATGAAACGGCAACTTTGCTGGGCTCTCACGCCTATTTTAATGCGACTTTGTTGGGCGAAATCTTTCGGATGATGGGATTGCCGGAGCAGGGTTTGGAATTTTTGCTGAGAGGGCAAAAAATGGGCAAGCCACCTTTGGGGAAGATTTTGCATTCTTTTCCTGGTTTGTGGCGTTTGGTGCAGCGGGAGAGGGCGCTGAATTCAGAATTTAACGGCGATCGTACTTCTATTTTTCTCCCGGCACTGCAAACTCTGGAGAAAGAAGAGGGAAGAAGGAAGAAGGAAGAAAAAATATTAATGCCCAATGCCCAATGCCCAATGCCCGATTACCAATATTTAACGGAATTGTTGGAGAGAGCGGAGCAAATTCAGAAGTGGCTCAAACCGATTACTTACTACAATATATTAGGGCCGATAGGGCTGGCTATTCGCAAAGCAATTTTTCGCGTTAATGATGATTGGCTGGCCAATGACAGCGCTCCTGAAATTGCTTCGGTGCGAGCTTTGCAGCAGTTGGCTCAGAAATTGCGGCAAGCTGCTGTTTCGCAGCCTGACGAAGCTGTTTCAGTGGCATATTTAGCACAGATATTTGACGAAAGTCCGGCTTTACAAGCAGAATTTAAAAAGTGGCTTGATACTTACGGATATTTGAGCGAGGTGGGAACGGATATCGCTGTTCCTACTTGGCGAGAACAACCGGAAGTTTATCAAAAGTTGGTAATAACTATGGCTCAAAAAGCCGAAAATAATTTAATCGAAAAGCGTGAAA
Source organism: Microcoleus harperi Pol14_C6 (assembly GCF_036701295.1). Classification (NCBI taxonomy): domain Bacteria; kingdom Bacillati; phylum Cyanobacteriota; class Cyanophyceae; order Oscillatoriales; family Microcoleaceae; genus Microcoleus; species Microcoleus harperi. The sequence continues at coordinate 20,691 of NZ_JAUBQN010000046.1, forward strand.
AAGGATTGACTTTTTCGCAGAATTGGCGATTAGATAAATGTCAGGAAAGAGCGATAGTCAAAAACGAAATTAGCGAAATTTACGCGCGGTTGTTGGCTCATCTACGGTGGACTTTTTTGGAGATTGAAGCTTGCGGATTGGCAATGCAGGTGTTTCAGGAAAGCGGGGATATTTTTTATCTGGAATTTGGGGAAATTCAGCAGTGGATTCGCAGCGGTGCGAGTGTTTCGTTTAAGGATACAATTACGGAAAGGCGCGATCGCCTGTTAGCCGATCGCGATCGTCCGATTCCCCCCGTGGTCTACGGGAATTTGCTGCCTAATTCTCAGAAAAGGTCGATCGACGCAGCAACATCAGAAACTAATATCATCCAGGGAATTCCGGCAAGTATCGGCTGTGTCGAAGGTTTTGTGAAGATTTGCCGCACCGCGAGCACGGATTTAGGAGAAAATGCGATCGCAGTAGTTCCTTACACCGATGCAGGTTGGGCGCCGCTGCTATTAGGAGCAACAGCAATTATCGCCGAAGTTGGCGGCCAACTATCTCACGGAGCAATAATCGCTCGCGAGTACAAAATTCCCGCAGTTATGAATATTTCTGAAGCTACAACTCGATTGCGAGACGGTCAAAAAGTCCGAGTAGATGGGTATCTCGGCACTGTAGAACTGCTCGAATAAACGGAAAGAAAAATGTAAAAACTTGTTTGTAGGTAAGGACACGGCAGTGCCGTGTCCCTACGGCTTCATAAATGTGGAATCTGCTGTATCTCCGAGTTCTAGTTTCTTAGACTAAGAAATTCTCGACAACATAGTTCCCCACATTTCTACCCACACTTAAACCATTTACGTTAGCACTCATGAAATGAATGCCTCCGTAAAGGCGACTCATTCCCGATTCGTCGGCCGCTTCGCTGAAGTTTTGATAGGTTCGCAAACTGTTAACAGCTTTGTCTCCCCGATCTCCAAAGCCGTAATCCGAACCAAATACAGAACTGATCACTGCATCTGCCGCACCGCTAAAGGTACTGTGGCCCGACGTGTACTCAGGGAACGGCGGAGTAGTTAGCAGCGGAGTCCACAGGGGGTCGGCTGTCGTTTGGGGATTGTTGTCTGCGTCAGCTTGGCGGATAGCTGTCACCGGCCGCCATAAATTGTACTGGTACTTAGCATCCCAACAGCTAATAGCTGCATCGGCGAGGGCAAAATTTAGCAGGGCGAACAAGCGGGCGCTATCTTCTAAGGATTGGGCGGTGAGAGTCGCTGTTTCTTCGGCGATTTGGTTCCAGTGACCCGGAGGCGTAAACGTCCCAGCGCCGTTGGCCCAGAATTTGGCGATCGCAGTTTGGTCTGGGGTGCGCGTGAGGCTGTCACTTCTGCCGATTTCTTTGACGTAGTTAATTTCCTCTGCGTACTGGGCGCTGTCAATGGCGGGCGGGCCCGACGGACGAAACTGAGAACCGCTAGTCATCGCAAAGGGAGTAACTTCGGCCCACTGTGGCGCTAGCGCGGCGGCAAGGGCGGGGGGAGTCGGCATCCAACTGCCGGGGTCGGTTTTGGGGGTGTACTGCACTACTTTCGTGATGCCGTCTGTACTCCGGGAACTGATAATTTGGTCGGCAACTTGCTGTCCGAGGGCAATCCCGTCTTGTTTGGCTTTGCCGTCGGTAATTTTAGCTAGAGACGATGCGTATGCTTGGTCAAATGTGACTGCTTGCGCTGGGTAGAGGTTGACTAAGACGCGGTGGGCGGCTGCGGCGGTGGCTGCTTCTGCTGATGTACCTGCGGGTGGGTCTATTTCCACGAGGTAAGGGCTGTATTTTTTGCCGATCGAGTTAACTGCATCGTAAATGGCTGCGTGAACCATTGCCATGTTGCGGGAAGCGAGGGGAGGCGCTGTATTGGCTGTCCGCACTGCATTCAGCAGGACTCCGTTCCACTCGGTGACAGGGTTTCCCGATAGCTGATTTGTGAATTGGTCGCGGTTGATTGTGTTGCTGTTGACTCCCGGCAAGACTGCTAAATATTCGCCCGTGAGTTTGTCTTGAATTACGGTGCTGTTGCTGTTGACTCCGGTGCCTTGCTGGATGTTTAAATCTTCAAATATGAGGCCGTCTAGCAATCGAATTTTGTCATTGCCGTTGCCGAAGTCGGCGATGTAGTCGGCTGTGGCTAAAGTTGACCCGCCGTTGCCTTTAGCAATGGCAAATATATCATCGCCTGCGCCACCGCTAACGGTATCGCTACCTGCGCCCGCGTAGATGATATCGTTGCCGGAATCGCCACCAATTAGGTCGCTGCCTTTGCCTCCCCAGAGAATGTCATTGTCCGCACCGCCAACAATCGTATCGTTGCCTTGGTCGCCGCAGATTTTGTCTTTGCCGACATCGCCTTCGAGATAGTCCTCTCCGCTGTTGGCATAAATTATGTCGTTGCCATCCAAGGCGTTAAATCTGTCTGGTTGGGTGGTTCCTTCGAGATAGTCAAATTTAGGACTAGGGGTCAGGGATGCCATGTTTATTTATTGGATATTTTGATTAAAGCGCAAAGGTTCGTACCGTCTGTAGATGCTTCGGTGTGTTTACCCCTGATTTAATAGTATTAAACTTTCTGGTTGATAAGTAAACGCCACAACCAAGCTTTATTTAATATTTAACGGGCTTTTTATGAAGTTGGGCGCTTTTGGTCTGCGTAAAAATACAGAAATTAAAACTGTTGTTGATACTGCATGGATGTTAATTTATTAAAGAGAAACATTTTTTTGTAATATTTAGAGCAATATAATTTTTACCACCCTAGCCTAAAAGGTCGGATTGTCTAACGGAGTAAGTAGATATTTATTAAGCACTCCTCAAAGCTGCGATCGGGTCGAGTTTAGCGGCTTGGCGGGCAGGGACAACGCCGAAGAAGAGGCCCACTGCACCGGAGACACTGACAGCAAGAGCGATCGCCACAGGCGAAATACCAGCTTGCAAGGGCGTGAAATTACTGACAAGCAAAATACCACCTACACCTACGCAAGTACCGACTATCCCTCCGGCGGCTGATAAAATTACAGCTTCGACAATAAATTGAAACAAGATATCTTGTTGGGATGCGCCGATCGCCTTTCTGAGCCCAATTTCCTGAGTGCGTTCGCTGACGGAAACCAGCATAATGTTCATAATCCCAATGCCACCGACTAATAGGGAAATGCTGGCAACAGCAGTTAACATCAGTGTCAGAGCCCCAGAAATCGCACCCATTGTTGCCATTAAATCTTTTTGATTTCTGACTGTAAAGTCATCTTCGGTGGTAACTTTGTGCCGCAGTCTGAGCAAGTTTTCTACCTGAAATTGAGCCGCGTCCATTTGCAACTCATCTTTAATCGAAATAAAGATGGACGTGACAGCTAAACCGTAGGGAGATTTCCGCCCGACTATGCGGTTTGCCATTGTGGCGATCGGTACTGCGGCAGAGTTATCGTAATTCGTACCAAAAGATGTGCCTTTGGGTGCCAATACTCCTATTACTTTGAGGCTGACATTTTGGATACGCACTTGTTCGCCCAAGGGATTTATATTGCCAAAAAGTTTTTCCGCTAATTCTGAACCTAGAACCACAACTTGGTTACTTTGCTTAACATCTACTTCGGTCAAAAACCGCCCTTTTGCCATTTCAAAGCTTCTGACTTCTATAAATTCTGGAATCGTGCCAAAAATTAGAGCAGAAACGTTTTTGTTGCTGTAGCGAACAATCTCTGAACTGTTAAGTTCTGCTGACACGCCTTGGACGGAGGGGACTTGAGTTGCGATCGCCTTAGCATCTTCTACTATAAGTGTTTGAGGCGCACTTGCGATAGAACTTCGCCTAGCGTTGGGAACTCCGGGCCTAACTATCAATACATTTGTACCGAGGGATTGAACTTGTCCTGCTACAAATTTTTGAGCTCCTTGTCCCACTCCAATCATCGCAATTACTGAGGCGTTCCCGACAATCATGCCGATCATTGTTAAACTGCTGCGAGTTTTGTTAGCTAGCAGTGTTTGACCTGCCATTTTGACGCTTTCAATAAAATTCATACTTTGGGAATTGGGAATTGGGAATTGAGCATTTGAGAATTGGTAATTTTTAATTGAATGAACAAACAAATAACCAATTACTAATAACTAATGACTTCTTAAGCACTTCTTAATGCGACGATCGGGTCTAGTTTAGCCGCTTGTTTTGCGGGTACAATGCCGAAAAATAGGCCGATGCTGCCGGAAACACCTACTGCAAGTGCGATCGCCACTGGGGAAACGCTAGCTTGCAGGGGAGTAAAAGCACCTACTAAAAGCACGCCGCCGATACCGAATCCAGTGCCTATCGCGCCACCTGCTGCTGACAAAATCACAGACTCGATCATAAACTGAATCAGGATATCTTGCTGAGAAGCTCCGATCGCCTTTCTCAATCCAATTTCCTTCGTGCGTTCGGTAACAGAAACTAGCATAATATTCATAATCCCGATCCCGCCCACAAACAGCGAAATTGCCGCCACAAAAGCCAACATCAACGTCAAAGCACCAGTAATACTGCCCAACGTCTTCATCAAATCTTTCTGATTTCGCACCGTAAAATCATCTTCTTTAGTGATTTTATGACGCAATCTGAGCAGATTTTCTATTTGAAATTGGGCAGCTTGCATCATAGTTTCATCTTTAATAGCAACCGAAATAAATGTTACTTTTGTACCGTATGGAGACGAGCGACCAACAATTCGATTTGCCATTGTTGTCAGGGGCAAATAAACGTTCATATCTTGATTGTCGCCAAAACTTGAGCCTTTCGCCTGCATGACACCAATCACTTGAAAACTAGAGTTTTTGATGCGAATGTATTGACCAACTGGTTGTGTATTGCCAAATAATTGTTCGGCTGCTTCCGATCCTAAAGCAACCACATTTTCTTGTCTTTCTAAATCTAATTTACTTAAAAAACGACCTTGACCAACATCAAAGCTTCTGACTGTCAGAAATTCTGGGGTAGTTCCGACAATGGAAGATGAGACATTTTTGTTGCGGTAGGTAACGAGTTGACTGTCATTGAGAGTTGGTGCGACTTCTTGGACAGAAGCAACTTGAGATGCGATCGCCTCTGCATCTTCCACTACTAAAGTCTGGGGCGGAATCACCGGGCGGGTTTGCGCTTCAGGACTTCCGGGAATAATAAATAGCAAGTTTGAACCCAGAGAGTTAACTTGTCCCTCGATAAACGTTTGAGCTCCTTCGCCGATACCGATCATCGAAATGACAGAAGCATTGCCGATGATAATTCCTAACATCGTCAAGGTGCTGCGAAGCTTGTTTGCCATCAAGGTTGTGACGGCCATTTTGACGCTTTCAACAATATCCATAATTCCATTTTGAATTTTAGATTTTAGATTAAGGAATTGGTAAGGTGCGCATTGCGCACCCTACTAATGACTCGCGCGCGAGAGGATCGCACTCAAATGACTACTTTTGATTCTTGATGATATCCTCTAATTTTTTACCTTGAGGAAGTTCGGTAAAAACGCGATCGCCCGCTTTTGCACCCTCTAAAATCTGAATCTTGTTGCCAATAGTCGATCCAACAGTAACAGGCTTAAACTTCGGCTGCTGTTTCTCATCCGGAACTAGCACACCTGTTTGACCTTTATTAGTGACAATTGCCACCGTCGGCACAACTAAAGCATTGCTCAGCTTTTGACCTACAAATCTCAAATCTACATTCATCCCCGATTGCAGCGACTCTTTGCCCGTATCAATGGCAACTCGCACTTGAAATAGCGTCACATCCCGTTCCTTAACAGCTTCCGGCGCAATTAACTTAACGCGGCCTTTAAACACTTTATCTGGATAAGCATCGGCGACTATTTCAACTTCTTGACCCGGTTTAATTTGACTGATATCAGCCTCCGGAACTTTAGCCAAAACTTCGACATCTCTAGCTAAAGCAACAATCGATGTGGAAGTTGCCGAAGTAGCTTCCGAGGCAGAAGTTGCCGGAGTTACAAAAGCTCCTTGGATGGCGTATCTTTGGGTAATAATTCCAGCAAAAGGAGCGCGAACTTTCGTATCTTCTAACTGCACTTCTTGAAAGCGGACTTGAGCTTGAGCTTCGGCTAATTCAGCTTGAGCTTGAGCTATTTCTTCCGGGCGAGAACCGTTTTCTTGTGCGGCAAATTGGCTTTTTGCTTCAGCAACTGCTGCTTCGGCTTTGGCGATTTCTTCGGGACGGTTGCCGTTTTCTAGCTGCGCTAATTTGCTTTTAGCTTCGGCAACTTCTGCTTCGGCTTGGGCAATTTCTTCCGATCGCGTGCCGTTTTGCAATTGGTTCAATGCTTGCTGCTCGACTTGCACAGCAGCTTGCAGTTGCTGAATTTGCGATTCCCGACTTTCTTGCAGTTGTTGCAGGCGTCTTTGAGATTCTATTAATTTAGCTTGTGCAGTACGATTTTCTTTAATTAATTCATCCAGTTTATCTTTAGCCAGAGCACCTTCTTCCACTAACGGTCGATTGCGTTCCACCCGTTGAGCGGTTAGTTCGGCTTGAGCTTTACTCGAGTCAATTTGCGTTTGTGCTTGGGCAATTTCTTGTTTGACACTGCCAGTTTGAGCGTCTGCTAAACGAGCTTGAGCTTGGGCTAAACGAGCTCGCCCTTGGCTGACTTCTTCTACGCGGCTGCCGGCTCGCAGTCGCTGCAGGCCTGCTTGAGTTTGCTGCAATCGAGCTCTGGCTCCTGCAACTTCTTCCACGCGGCTGCCGGCTTGGGCTTGCGCGAGACTCGCCTCGGCTTGCTCTAAGCGCGCTCGGGCGCTAGCGATATCTTCCGATCGATTCCCGGCTTCGATTTTGGCAAGTTTTGCTCGCGCGCTGGCTTCGCGGGCTTTAGCTTGAGCGAGTTGAGCTTCTACATCGCGGCTTTCCATGCGGGCCACGATTTGTCCTGCTTCCACTTTATCGCCCTGTTCGACAAACAATTCTGCGATCCTGCCGGAGCCTTTGGGGCTGAGATTCACGCGCTGTACCGGCTGCACCGTGCCGCTGGACGTGATCCGCACCGTGAGGTTTTGCGCTTCCACCGGCACTGTCATAGTGGCGATCGCATCTACTTTCGGCTGCGATCGACTTTTTGCTACATATATAGTGGTCGGTACAGCTAGCAACCCGGCTGCCACCAACCCAATCGCCCACCGTTGCGGTTTGCGCGCGGGTTTCTTCGGAGACTGCTTTTGGGCGGTTTTGTTATCTGCAATTTTAGTCTCTGCGGCCTTGGTGTCTACAGTCTGAGTATCTTCCACCTTGACCTGAGCAGTTTCCTTTTTAGGGCTAACGATCATACCGACTCACCTAATTTAATCTCAGGATTACCTTAAAGGTAAAATTTTTGCTGATGCTTGGCATCGTCTTTCAGACTCATCCGATCGGGTGAATTTAAAAAAGTTCCCCAATCAGCACCTGTAAACAATTATAGCTAATCTTTGCAAGTTATTAAAAAATGTTAAGTTTTTTCAGCCAAAAGAGGTGGTTCTAAACAAAATCGTTTCTGGCTGCTGGCAAATAAAAATATATTTTAGCAGATAATATTGTTTTTGGGATCTAGGATCGTGCTTCTCACCAGCAACAAAGGCAGATACGACAGCGGGCGATCGAGTGTCACTAGGTCATTGCGGAGTCGTGTTAGCGATCGCAGCGGGATCTGCCAGTGCGAATCTAGCAACGACACAGTATGGACACACTTATTCTCATAAACCCGGTTTCACGGGTAGCGGTGCGTAAGTCGTGAATACATATCCGCCCTGTCACCACAACAGGTTAAAATATTTTTCAAATCCGTTAAAAATGGAAAATCAAAATAATGAATCGTCCTCAAAGCGTTACAGTTTTGGCAATCTTGCAGCTAATTAGCGGCGTATTCAGCCTCCTTGACGGCTTGTTCATCTTACTTTTTGCCGGCATTTTTGGCGGTCTCGGTGCGGCTGTCGGCGGGGCGAGAGTTGGCACTGTAATCGGCGGCTTCATTGCAATTTTTGCGGCGATCGCTCTAATTATCGGAATTATTTCGTTAATCTTAAGTTGGGGTTTGTTTCAACTCAAAAGTTGGGCTTGGACAGGAACATTAATTATCCATGTCGTCGCCATTCTCGCGCAAATTGCCAAAATGTTTGGCAGCGCAGGTGCAGCAGTCAATTTTTTAACTCTGGGTTTTGCAGCCGCTAGCATTTACTACCTGTTACAGCCGGATGTTAAACAAGCATTTTCTGTTGAACTCCCCTTTTAATTAACGGTACTGAATTCTCGGATCGAAAAAAGCATAGGAAATATCAACCGCCAGATTAATCAGTACAAAAGTCACAGAGACAAAAATTACTCCTCCTTGGACAATCGGGTAATCCCGCGTCAGAATACCAGTGTAAATCCAAGAACCAATTCCCGGCCACGAGAAAATCGTTTCAGTCAAAATAGCGCCACCTAAAAGAGTGCCGAACTGCAAACCTATAGTTGTGACAATTGGCAAAAACGCATTTTTCAAAGCGTGTTTCAAAATTACCCAATATTCAGGCAATCCCTTCGCCCTAGCAGTGCGGATGTAATCTTGAGAAAGCACTTCCAGCATTGCAGAACGAGTGATGCGAGCTATAATCGCCAGAGGAATAGTTCCTAAAGTCAAACCTGGCAGGATTAAATGGGCGATCGCATCCCGCAAAGCCGCCAAATCCCACCTCAGCAAAGAATCCAAAACATAAACACCCGTAATCGACTTAAAACCCCACCCCAAATCTACACTAATCCGCCCGCTTGGAGGCAGCCATTTCAGATAAACAGCAAACAAATAAATCAACATCAATCCCAACCAATACACTGGCAAAGATACGCCAATTAACGAACCGCTAATCGCGAGATTGTCTAGCCAGCTATTTTTCCGAACAGCAGCCAAAATCCCCGCCGGAATTCCGATAAAAAGTGCCAGCAACATCGCCACCACAGACAATTCAAAAGTAGCAGGCCAGCGACTTGTAATTTCATCAATTATCGGAATACCGCTAATAATGCTATTTCCCAAATCCAAGCGCAGCAAACTCCATAAAAAAACCAAATATTGCAAAGGTAAAGGCTGATTTAAACCTAATCTCGATTTCAAAATTTCCACCTGTTCGGGAGTTCCCCGTTCTCCCAAAAGCACTGTAGCTGGGTCTCCCGGTATCAAATGCAAAAATATAAATACTAGCAGAGTGATTCCGAAAAGGACTGGCAATAGTCCCAGCAAACGTTTAACAATATATTGAAACATCAGTTGATCTCATTCACCTTGCAAATTTGCCAAAATCCGATCGACCGTTTCTTCTACCGTTAGATGGGTTGAATCCAGCCAGTAGCCAAGGCGAGGAGTTTCGGTACGGAGAATGCGATCGAAGGCATAAACCATGGTTTCGTTGGCATATCCAGTTTTCGATCTTGCTGCATCCCGTGCAGCTACAACTTCTGCCTTCGGACACAGAACGATTGCCGACAACGGCACATCGTGGAAAGTGGCAACTACCTCAGCCAGGGCCGAACCAATTATGATGTCTTGATAAACGACCGTAAAACCAGCCTGGAGATAGTGTCGCGCTGCCATTGCTGCCAGGTGATATCGCAGTTGAAGCTGCTGATATGCCTCTGCTGACAAATTTAACGCCATTTCCGCCTGTCCATTCACAATCATGCGACGAAAGATATCACCGCGAAGGTGGACACTTTTGGGCAACCGTTCGGCAAGTGATTGGGCCACACTTGATTTTCCGGCAGCCATGTTCCCGGTAATCAAAATAATTTGTGGCTGATGATTTGCAGATTGCGGATTGCTGTCCATACTGTTTGTTAAGGTAAATTCATGTTAAGTATGAGAACCGAGGAGAGGTGTCTCGATCTAAACTCTCAATTTTTGCTCACTTCCTCAAAAGACTCCGACCCCAAAGGACTCGGAATCCAACCTTGAATATTCTTGCGTTTTCCTAAAAGCGGCTGCGAATGTACGATCGGCAAACGCACAGCTTCCCCATGCAAAATCTCGCTAACTTCCGCATAAATTTTCGCCCTAGCTGCTTTATCCCCAGTCGCCCTCCCCCGATCCAAAAGTTCCAGAACTTTCGGATTTTTCCAATTTCCCAAATCCGCCGTCGAACCCGGCCCGAAGTGAGGATAATAAAAATTGTCTGGATCGCCGTAATCTCCCGTCCAACCCATCATAAAAGCTTGAAAGCCGGGAGATTTTACCCGATCGGCTAAATAAGCAGACCAATCCTTTGTCAGCAATTTTACTCGAATCCCGATCGCGCTCAAATCCGCCGCAAAAGCCTCAGCAATAGGCTTCGGCGTGGGAAAATAGGGACGGCTGACGGGCATATACCACAAATCCAAATCAAAACCGTTCGGATAACCAGCTTTCGCAAGCATTGCTTTAGCTTGCTGGGGGTTAAATTCATAATCTTTAACTTTATCAGACGCCGCCCAACTCAGCGAAGGCGGGATAAATTGCGAGTCATGTTTTCCCAGTTCTCCCCAGAAAGCTTGGACTATTGCTGGCTTGTTAATTGTTTGGGCGATCGCCTGCCTGACTTCCGGTTTTGACAAAGGTTCGTAACTTGGATTTAACCCTAAATAACCGACATTAAAAGAAGGTCGCACAACAGCTTCTAAATTAGGATCTCCCTGAACTTCTTTCAGTTGATCTGGCGTTAAATCCACAGTAAAATCAAGTTGTCCTGCTCGCAACTGAGCCAGTCTCGCCGCCGGATCGTCAACAAAACGAATTACCAATTGATTGACTTTTGGCGTCCCAGTTTTCCAATAATTAGGATTTTTCTCCAAAACAATGCGATCGCCCGATCGCCATTCCTTAAACATAAAAGGCCCAGTACCCACAGCGACAGACCCCGGAGTGCCGTATTTAGCACCCGCTTTTTTCACCGCCGCCGGACTCGCTATCCCGAAATAACCAGACCCAATCGCCGAGGGAAAAGCAGCAAAAGGTTGATTTAAAACAAACTCAATCGTAGACTTATCAACAACTGCCACATCTTTTACCAGGGAATTTTTATCTCCCTTGAAACCACCAAAAAAATTCTTCCAAATTGGATAAGTTTTGCCAGATTCTCGATAACCGTTAAGATTTTTTGCATCCCACCAGCGCTCCACATTAAACTTTACAGATTCCGCATCAAAATCCGTACCGTCGTGAAACTTTACCCCGGAACGCAACTTAAAAGTCCAACTTTTACCATCTTTAGAACTTGACCATTCAGTAGCCAGACTCGGCGCAAGTTCCACAGTTCCCGGTTTGAAATCAGTCAAGCGATTGTAAATTTGGTCGATAACAATCACCGAATTGCCATCAGTAATGTTTCCCGGTTCCAGATTGATCGGCTGCCCGCCCGCACCGTAAACCAAAGCGCCAGCCGGAACCGCAGCAGGAGTTGTCCGAGTTGGAGAATTATTGCTAACCGTGTTTGAGGGCGTGCCGCAATTTGATAAAATTACAGCCATCCCAAAAACTAGACTTAATAAAACTAAACGCCAGGGTTTTAACAATCTCATTTCAATAGCTCCAGTTTAATAGAAAATTGTACTCATATCAATAAATTTCTAATTGGCTCTTTCTCTCACCTCTGTAATTTCTGCCTTCTCGGCAGTTCATTTAGTAAATTCTATATTAAAAGCCAGTCTAAATTAACAAACCAAATATAGCAGCCTGATGATATCATGCTGGAGGGGAAAATCTCAACCCACACCTTTACATTAGGCGATGGAACCAGGATGAAAGCTAACGTTTCGCCCCAGCTAGAGGGGTCATTCGATTTTAGGTTTTAGATTTTAGATTTACTCCATGAATCTGGGAGAGCATCTCATATTTGTAAAAACACTTCTTATGACTTCTTTCTTCTTCCTGTTTCCTTCTGCTGCCTCAAAACTCCAATTTATAGCTTACCTGAAAAAGTTCAAGCTCCCAATCTGGGAGCTTGAACTAATGAATCGCAGAGTGCGTAAACACCCTGCGATTCACTCAAAAGTCTTTGTCAACTACTGCGGTTTTTGACCGTTTTGCATCCTGTTTCTAGCCGTTTGTCGGCGCTGCTGCATCAGTTGAGCTAATTGGCTGCGCTGTTCGGCTGTGAGGACTTCTCGCATTGCAAGTGTACTTTCAAATTGCACCTCTTCCAACTGCTGTCTCAATCCGACTATTTGACGGTGTTTTTCGCGTATTTCGCTAGTATTTGCCGTGCCCGACATCATGGTTTCCAATTCTTGTCTGGCTTGGCGGACTGCTTGCATCCGCTGGGAAACTTGGTCTTTGTAGCGATCGCGAACTGCCTGCATTTGCTGCTTTTGGTCTGCGCTTAAATTCAGTTTCTCGAACATCCCACCTTCCTTGCCCGCAGGTCGATTTGGTCGCTGATTTTGTGCAAGTGTTTGGGGTTCTAGGGGATTAGGAACTGCTATTGCTGCGGCTGTGCTACCGAGAGTCAGCATTAAAACGGCTAGGGCAGATATACGACGAATTGACATGAAAATTGCCTCTTTGATATTACTTATTTGTTGGCGGTTCACTGTCAGCACCCGGGCTGAAAGTCAACCAGTCTGTTTGTGAGCGCCCGGTCATACTTTCTTGGGGAGAATCACGGAGTACACCCTCCCAGTTAGTAACTAAAAATGCTTCTAACTGAGCTGTTTCCTTATCGGACACTTGTGCAGTCTCAAACGGACGGTAGCCCGACCAAAAAAGTAGCAGGCTAGCAGTAATCGCCGACGATAAAGCCCACTTAGAAACAGAGGAGATTTTTAACCTGTCATCAGGCTTAGCTGAGGAACTTAATCGCGTTTTTTTGCGGTGGCTTTGGCTTTCATTGAAAACACTCGCCTGATTACTGTCGATTGCTGCTAGAATTTTTTGCTCTAAGTCTGGTACAGCTTCAGGAATATTGGGGCGATGTTGCTTCAAGAAATTAACTAACTCTTGGTCGCTGCTTGGGTTATTCATAGCTCGCTGACACCTTCTTTTTGCAAAAATTGCCGCACAGCATTTCGGGCATAAAACACGCGAGATTTGACGGTTCCCGCAGGCAGTCCCAAAATTTGGGCTACTTCTTTTTGCGGGATGTCTTCTAAGTCGTGCAGCACCAAAACGCTGCGGTGTTCAAAGCTCAATTGATCCAGTCCCCGCTGCACTAAATCTTGATAGTGCAACTGCATCAAGTCCGAGGTATTATCTTTGAGAATAACCCCCTCCATGGTTTCTTGAGTTTTGAGTTGGGAGTCAAAAGAATGCTGTTTAGCAAATGCTTGTCTTTGGTCGGAAGCCACATTCCAAGTGATTCGATAAAGCCAAGTAGAAAAGTTTTCCTGGTGCTTGAGTTTGGGCAATCCTTTCCAGACTCGCAGGAATACTTCTTGTGCTAAATCGTCAAGAAGCGACGGGCCGCAGAGTTGGTAAAGGGTTGACCTGACTTTGTGTTGGTAGCGTTGGTAAAGGTAGCGAAAGCAAGTGCGATCGCCCTTTAAACATTGAGCAACTAAGTCCGAGTCGGAACAGTCATCGGTTAAAACATTGGCTGGCACACCTAACACCTGTGAAGTCTCCCCCACCAGTTCGTTATCTGAAGTGTTTAGACAGGGCGATCGCAAAAAAGGTTCAAAGGATTTAAAATTTTTTTCGACGAGGCGGCAGGTAGGGAAACGGCAGTGCCGTGTCCTGATTTTTCCTGTAATTAACGGGTTCCGAGGTGTACAGCCTGGGAACCCAAATCCAGAGTCCGAGCCTTGGTTGAGAAAATGGACGCTCTGACTCGCCCCAGAAGTGTTACTTTCGCTAAGCCCGCAGTAACAAGTAAAACCAGTAAAAATTTGCTCCGCGGGTAGGGACATGACAATGCCCATTGGTGTCAACTTAACCTCAAATGTAGTGCGAGTCTTCTGTCTAGCGATTAAGACCCGATCGCCCCGGCGCTCCCCGAATCGTTGCGGGGGGACAAGAATCTTCTCTTCCGTCCCCCTTTTTAAGGCTACCGCGTACACACAAGTGGATTATGAGCTAGTTTCCACTCTTGCTGTTCGACCAATGCCTTGGTCGGAGGGTAGATTAATTGTATAAGTACCCTGATAGGGCTGTTCTCTTAAGTAGGCATAAAGCAATTGTGACTTGTCTAATAACCGACGCTCTTGTACAAGTGATTTAGAAAAGGTATATATAGCGGTTATCAATTAAGGCAGGTACAAGTTTAGATTGAATAATTGAATAATTGCGGGATTTACGGCTCAATTAAAAAGTCCTTAATCCCCCATTTAAAATCTAAAACTGTACATCATCTACCTGAAAAAAACTATAGTAGACTTACCGCTTTTATTAACCTGAGAGTTTGAGGCGAGCGCCTGCCTGCGATATTGCTCGATCCAGGCTTGAATTGCCAATTTAAATTCAGCTTTTTGTGCGTCTTGAATTCCTTTTGGATCGAAGCGCTCGCAATAATGAATATCGAGCAGCACTGCTAACTCTTCGAGACAATATAATTCCGGTTTTTCTTTTTTTAACCTCTCGATCCAATTTTTTAAAGACTCGGAAGGAGGGCGAATAAATCCAGACTCATTTAACGCCTGTTCGATTAAATAAAATTCAGATTTCTTACTCAACGAATCTTTTTTATAAATAGCCTTTAGCCATCTTTGTTTGTTAGATAAAATGCGTACAGCTTTCTTAAAATTAGGATTACGAATCCGAAAAAATATTAATGCTGCCAGCAGGATGAGTCCCCCATACTTCAATCCATTGCTACCTGATAAATATCGCAACCCCAGCAAAATTTTGTAACTCAGTAGCGACCATAAATCAGAGATAAATGCCCATCGGGGAGCCGCAGCATCCTCCATGCTTTCCCAATCAGAAGGCGTAGGATCGAAAGCTTGCCATTTTCCCGCAATATAAGCCAAAGTCCAGGCATGAGCATGGCGACTTCTTACAATATATTGGTTCTCCAAAGAACTAAATTCGTGAACAGAATATCCAACAGCATAACGGGCTGGAATACCGAGTTTTCTCAGGAGAAGTGTCGCAGCGGTAGCAAAATATTCACAATGTCCAGAGCGAGTGTCCAGTAAAAATGTTGATAGAGGCGTAGCATCATTATCTTTGCCCCTAAGCTTCAGTGAATAAACGAATTGTTTTTGGAAAAAGAAGTCTATTTTATCTAATATTTCTGATGGCGACTTTCCTTGAGTATCCATTTGACTGAGGATTTTATTCAGTGCAGCTATTTCTGATTTTGGTATTTGCAGGTCGTCTTCTGTAGGCGGGCTATCTACAGAAAAATTATTATTAAAGTAGCTTCGATAAGCCAGCATATCAACTTTTCCCGCCACTTTTATTGTGCCATATTTATTCTTTTCCATCTGACTGACAGGCAATGCCTCAATTTTAAAAGTTCCATCTGGCAGCTTTAATAAACCTTGGTTGCCTGGGAGTGTAGCCGAAATAGTAATCGTTGATGGATTTGGTAGTTGGTCGCCTAAATCCCAAGTTGTGCCATTAATCTTTGGTTGTACGGGAACAAAGTTAGGATTTAAGGCGAGCCAAAGTGAAGAGTTGTAGCGATTATAAGTGGCTTCTCTTAGCAGTCGGGGAGGAGTCTGTTTAGCTTCAGCAGCAACTCTAAAAATAATTTCATTTGACTGTTTTAATAATCCCACTGACCCGATGTTCGTTTGTTTTTTCAAAAAATCTGTTTCTTGAGAGTTCCCCTGACTAAGCCATGAGATTGCTTGCTGTTCTACTGCTAGGTGAAGTTGGTGCACGCCCATCTGTCCTATAAATCCTATACTGCCAGCAATTAACATCAGACCCAGCCAGAGAATAAATGAAAAATTTTTCGTTCTCACCGACCACAAAGCAATAGCGGTTAATGAAAATATCCCAGCATAAAAAGAGATATCTCTACTGTTCGTCGCACTAGCGGATAGCAGACAACAGATAAAATATGGATAATTTAGATTCACCATCAAGGGGTTAAGTAGTGCTTTTTTTGTTGCCTTGTTTAGCCACAAAAACATTAGGCGTATATCCAGACTTTCCTTGACAGAATATACCTGAGCAGCTACCAGTGGAAAAAATACAGCAGGAAGCCACTGCAACAAATTATATATCAAGTAAATAGAGCGGTTGGCGACCAGGAGATAAACCAGCAAACAGCACAAAAAAATCAGGCATAAATTAGCAATGCGCCTAAAATCACTAGCTGAAAAATCCCACCGATAAGGCAACCAGTTAGCTGCCTCTAAAATCAGAGCAATTGGCAAAGCAAAAAACCATAGTCCCGTTTGCCAGCCCCAAAAAATTACACTAGCACCCAAAAGAAACACTGGCATTTTCATAATTTCATTAACTCCTCTTGTATTTGACCTAGCTTTAAAATATGGCAGCTTGTTAAGTCATCTTTAATCAACTCTAAATTTAAGCTATCTAATTGAGCTTCTCGCTCTGTTAAAATTAAAACTAATGTAGGGATACCGTGACTTCTCAGATAATTTACTAATCTTTTTCTAGGTTCATCCCAACACAAAAATATACAAATACAACCGCTTAGCAGAGAGATTTTTTCCATCAAAACTGAGGTAAGCGAGTCAAAACCTTTATCCTGACAGGCACCAACAGAGGCGAGAATTTCTAGCATTTTTTCAGTAGAGTTCAGCCCTCTGCCAAAGGTAAAACAATAAGCTTCTTGAACGACGAACATCAAATCCAATAAGGATTCTTGAGTCTGAACTTCATAGGATAATGAAGCAGCAATTGAGATTGCTTCTTCTAGAAGTTCACTATATTTTACACTGTGAAATGTATCCAAAATTAAGGCGTGCCTCACAAAAAATTCATCCTGTTCTTCTTTGACTATTGGCTTACCTGCTTTTGCCCAGCTTTTCCAGTGAATTTGGCGTAGCGAATCTCCCGGCCGATAATCCCGCAGAGACCTAAATTCCTCGGAATCTCCTACGGATGAAGCTAATGTTACGCCACCTGATTGATACCTTCTTGAGCCAGGAAGCTGAATTGGTGGTACATGGTATAGTTTGGGTAAAATTAACATAGATTGGGGCAAGGAAATTGTTTTACAAGCATTCCAAATCCCAAAAGGATCAGACCTAGTAACTGTTAGACCGCAGAGGCGGATAACACCTCTGCTGGACGGCGTAATTTCACCTACCACTTCTGTTTTGCTATTGGGTGGAAGAGGAGGCAATTCTATGACCTTAGCTGTGGCGCATTGTTTTCTATAACTCAGCCACAGCCAACGATAATAGCCGAAGTATTTATCCAATGAAGTGCGCTTTTCTTCACCGGGTTCAGGTGTTTCTATAAATTCTTGAAAGCTTGGGTATATGTCGGCAAAATTTTCCCACAATTTCAGGTTATTTTGACTCTGGCTAGTTTTGTTATGAATGAGAATACGGTATTTTAAAGTGACTCCAACAGTTCCAAACTTTGGCAAAAACCGTACTGCATTGAAGCGGAAGCGAAAAAATTTACTAAAAATTATGGCTATTCCTATAATTGACAACAGGAAAGTAAAGATTTGATAAGTCACAGTCTGATTAGTATCTAATCCTAAAATTCCCGCTAAAAGCGTGCAGCTAAGCACTGCTAACCCATTGTTGGTTAATCGCTTCTTTCGCGATCGATTTACGCGCGCACCGAAGCGAAAAATAGCGTAAAAAACACGTTTCATTTTTTAGGCGGGGACAGGAATAGATTTGATAATTTCTTCAACAACACCTGGGGCCATTCTACCCGAAAAACGCGCTTGAGGTTCCATTACTAGGCGATGAGCGATGACTGATACCGCTTGTTCTTGAATATGTTCTGGCGTAACAAACTCATAGCCATCGAATAAAGCTAAGGCTTGAGCAACTTTCATTAAAGCTATGGAAGCTCTAGGACTCGCCCCTAGTTGTACGCCTTCGGCTGAGCGAGTTGCATTCACGATATCTACGAGGTAACGTTTCAACTCTTCACTAATTCTAATTTGCTTTACCTGCTGTTTTAAGCTAATTAAATCCTCTAAATTAACGCAGGTTTGAAGTGTATCAATAGGATGTTGATGGATTTGGTCTCCGAGCAGGTTAACTTCGTCTTCTGGCGAGATGTATCCTAGACTAAATTGAACTGCAAAGCGATCCATTTGGGCTTCAGGAAGTGGATAAGTGCCACGAGATTCTACTGGATTTTGAGTAGCAATGACAAAAAATGGGTCTTTAAGTTTGTGCAAATTTCCGTCAATGCTGACTTGAAATTCTGCCATTGCTTCTAGGAGGGCGGATTGGGTTCGCGGTGATGAGCGATTGATTTCGTCAGCCAAGATAATATTAGCAAAAATTGGGCCTTCGTGGAAATGGAACGTGCGTTGATTGGGGTCGAGCATGGATATGCCCAAGATATCGGATGGCAAAAGGTCAGGTGTAAATTGAATGCGTTTAAAGCTGACATCGACAGATAAGGCTAGGGCTTTAGCTAGGGTAGTTTTACCTGTACCGGGATAATCTTCTAGGAGGACGTGCCCGCCACTCACAAAGGCTGACAGCAATTTCCTGATTGCTGCTGATTGCCCTTTCACCACTTTTTGAATGTTGTTGGAAATCCTTTGATAAATTTCTCTGCCCGACTGAGAGTGATTTTCTGTAATTGCTTTATCCATTATTTATTGTGTTCGTAGCGTTCGGTTACTGTCCCGCTGATTGGCTTGTCCCGATTTAACTATTTACAGCATTTTTCCAATATGTATAAGTTTTTAAACCAATACTTTCTTTATTTTCATTATATATCTCGTCCAAACACCTGAAAAGAGCCAAAGCATAATTCTTCAATCCCAAATTTGTCAAACTTGTGAGAATCCTAGTCAGCCGCAGGTAGTTGTGATTGGATTGTTCAATCCACTCTCTTTTTCTTGACAAATATTCGGCCGATTTGGCAATTACAATTCCTGCGTTTTCCCCTTCGCGGCATTCTAACCCGTAAAACGCCAGCATGACCTTGAACGAATGCAGTAAGCGACTTTTCAACTCTTCACTTGTTCTAAAAGCTTGAATCACCTCGTCATTTAAAGTAGGAGCGCTGGAATTAAAACGACTCTTTTCTCTCAACGGAAACAGCCATTGAATGTAATTGTGCACGGATTCCAGCTTCTGGTAATCCCAGTACCAAATATCCTCGATCGCGCGACCTTGTGAATCAGGCTGCTGGCCGAGATAGAATGCTAAAATTTTGTTTTGTTTAGTTGAATTACTCATTAATAAGCTGTTTTGTATCTAAATTGTATTTTTGGGCTGGCGGGACACCCCACAACCAGAAAATAAAATTTTTGTGTGGAACAGGCATCCTGCCTGTGCTTCAAAATAGTTTTCTTGAGTCGGTTTTAACCGACTTTAGCTATTAGCCAGGGGTTTAAACCCCTGGCTGCTTCGCCCGCTTTACCGCAGAGTCACAAACTCTTCAGCAGTCGATGGGTGAATGCCAATAGTCGCGTCGAAGTCTTTCTTCGTAGCTCCCATATTAACAGCGATCGCCATTCCTTGAATAATCTCGCCCGCGTCTTTCCCAACCATGTGCACGCCCAAAACTCTGTCAGTATTAGTTTCAACGATTAACTTGACAAAAGTTTTCTCGTCTGCACCTGTCAAAGCGTGAAACATGGGTCGAAACTTGGCTGTGTAGCACTTAATTGAGTCGGGAAACTTTGCTCTAGCCTGCACTTCGTTTAAGCCGACTGTACCTGCTTCCGGCTGCGAAAATACCGCCGACGGGACATTTTCGTGAGTGATTGCTCTCGGATTGTTGCCAAATTCAGTATCTGCAAAAGCGCGTCCTTCGGCGATCGCAATTGGCGTTAAATTGATGCGGTTTGTGCAATCTCCGACAGCAAAAATGTGCGACTGACTGGTGCGGCTGTCTTTGGTAACTGCGATCGCACCTTTATCTGTTTCTACTCCCGCATTTTCTAAACCCAATTTTTCTAAATTAGGCTGACGCCCGGTAGCGCACAACAGCGCGTCTACTATTAGCGTTTCTTCGGATGTTCCCGACAGAGTTAATTTTAAGCCTTCTGGGGTTTTCTCAATGTGGTTGATCGAGCTTTCTGTCAAAATGTTTATTCCGTGCTTAATCATTCCTTCTTGCACGTTGGTGCGAATTTCTGTGTCAAATTCGTTCAAAATTAAGTCACGGCGGATGATTTGAGTTACTTGGCTTCCCAATCCGTTCATAATGCAAGCAAATTCGACGCCGATGTAGCCGCCGCCCCAAATTGCCAACCGTTTTGGCTGCTCTTTTAGGAGGAATATTTCGCGAGAGGTAATCGCGTGTTCGATGCCGACAATTGGGACTCTTTGCGCTTCTCCGCCGACTGCAATTAAGATTTTGGCTGCGGTAAATTTCTTGTCACCAACTTCGACGGTATGGGGGTCAATAAATTTGGCGTATCCTGAGATTAATTCGACTCCGGCTTTTTCGAGGAAGCTGATGTGCAGTTTGCTCAGCCGCCGCACTTCTGCGTCTACGCTGGTGATGAGTTTTTCCCAATCAAAGCTGCTTTCGACTGGACTCCAACCGTAGCCCACCGCATCTTCATAAAGGTGCGAAAATGTTGAGGCGTACACCATGAGTTTTTTGGGGACACAGCCGCGAATTACGCAGGTTCCGCCTACTAAGTCATTTTCGGCGATCGCCACTTTTGCGCCGTAGGATGCTGCTCGCTTGGAACTCGCCAATCCGCCGGAACCCGCACCTATCACAAACAAGTCGTAGTCGTATGTCATAATTGTCGCGAATGTCCTATCTCAAATTTACGATTTTTGTCCTTTACTTTTCTTAATGATATCTCAAAAATTTTGTGTTTTTTTTGGGGTCAACTACTTTACTTTTTGCGCTTGACATGGTATTATTTAACAATAGGAATTTGGGCGCAAATTGTACAATTGCTCACACTCCCATTATTAGACTATAGCACAAGCGAACGACAAGAAACATATAAAAATGTAACTATTTTCGAGCCGCCGCCAAGAATAAAAGAGCTAATTGTCGATCGCTCATTATAGCCGAGTCTTGATCGTCCTAAATCCCTGTAAAAAAGCGAAACTTTGATGTTCTTCCCCATTTTGAAGGGGTAGTAGGGGCCAACAATCAGGCGGGATGGGGGCTAATCGCAGCGCAGCGATAGAAAACTGATACTACCCTAACCTATCGGGCCAATCACGGGAGATTATTACCCTACAGTTTTTGATAATTTCATCAATTCTTGATAATTGCTATATTATAAACACAAATTAATTCTCGGGCTAGCTTTATGATCGATTGGCTTTTGCTCTGGGGAGTGACGCAAGGAGTCGGCATTCTCGTTCAACCCATCTTAGAAGATTTAGTCAAAGACGGCGCGAGGGATTTTGCTAAATATTTTTTTAAAGATTCCCTGAAAAACGTCTTAGTCGAAAAAGATCCCCGACAAGTCGCAGCAGGCAAAGCGCTCAAAAAGTTTTTGGAGTTGGTGCAACAGCAGTTAAAAATTGGCGGACTTCCCCCAGAGGAAATTAAGCGGTATATTAAAGATGTTAAACAGTTTATCAATAACAAGTCTGTTAAGGAAATTTTGGGCAAGGCTTTTGAGAGTGATCGCGAATCTCTCGATGCAGAACTTCTGGAACAAACCTGGACTCAACTAAATTTAACTTCTTTGCCACCAAGATTTAAGTGGCAAACCATCGCCAATCAGTATCTGGCAGAAGTTCAAGAAATTCTCTTTGACTCAAAAGACTTACGAGATATTTTGAATGCTCAAAATCTGGATAGCATTCAGAAAAATACTCAAGAAACGGCGGGGATTATTCCCGATTTTGACTTGAGGCAATATCAAGAAGCTCTGTGCGAGCGTTACAGCAATCTCAATTTAAGCAGCGTCGATCCCAATACCTACGATTATCGGGAAAAACTGAAGGTTTGGCAAATCTTTATTTTCCAAGATGTGCGAGCAATTTACGAATCATTTCTGCCCCAAGCTTACGAAATTCCTAAAGAACATCAACGGCGGCTGCAAGACACCAATCAATTAGACGCGATCGAACTAGAAAATTTAGAGAAATATCGGCGCGGTTATTTTTCTCAGCCGATCGTATCCGTGTTAGATGTTATTAATGACAAGCAAAAGTATCCCTACATTGTGATTTTAGGCGATCCGGGTTCTGGCAAGTCTACTCTGTTACAATATTTAGCATTAAACTGGGCGCGATCGCCCTTAAATAGCGTGACATCTCAGCCGATTCCGCTGCTAATAGAATTGCGGACATACATTCGCAACGGGGAATCAGGACACTGCAAGAATTTCCTGGAATTTTTCCATCAAAGTCCGGGTTCAATTTGTCACTTGAATCAGCATCAGTTGCACAAACAGCTTGAAGCAGGCGACGCTGTGGTGATGTTCGACGGGTTAGATGAAATTTTCGATCCCGGGAAACGAGAAGATGTAATTACGGCGATTCATCGGTTTACCAATGAGTATCCCCGCGTGCGAGCGATCGTCACGTCTCGGATTATTGGTTACAAACCTCAACGGTTGCAAGATGCAGGGTTTCATCACTTTATTCTCCAAGATTTGAACGCGGAACAAATTCAGGATTTTGTTCACCGCTGGCACGAATTAACTTTTACTGATGCTGGGGAAAAAGCGCGAATTCGCGATCGCATGAAAAGAGCATTGGAGTATTCATCAACGATTCGAGATTTAGCGGGTAATCCGTTATTGTTGACGATTATGGCGATTTTGAATCGCAGTCAAGAATTGCCGAGAGACAGGGCGGAACTTTACAATCAAGCTTCGCGGGTATTGCTGTATCAATGGGATGTGGAAAGGTCTTTAGTAGAGGATAGCAGGCTCGATCCAAAAACTATTGATGCTAAAGATAAGCAAGAAATGCTGCGGCGAGTCGCTTACAAAATGCAAGCAGCACCTCAAGGCTTAGCTGGCAATATTATTAGTGCGGAAGATTTGGAGAATACCCTGACAGCATATCTAAAGAATAAAGATTTCGATCGACCGAAAGAGCGGGCAAAGTTGATAATTAACCAACTGCGAACTCGCAACTTTATTTTATGTTTTTTGGGTGCGGATACTTATGGGTTTGTGCATCGAACTTTTTTGGAATACTTCTGTGCGTCGGAGGTGGTGGAGAGATTTGAGAAGACGCGAGAACTTTCTTTAGATGAGTTAAAAACAGAGGTTTTTGGTACGCACTGGTATGATGAATCTTGGCAGGAAGTTTTGTGCTTGATTGCGGGATTGATTGATGGACGGTTTACAGGGAAATTGATTGAGTTTTTGATTGAACAGTCTGAGGAATTTGAAAATTGCCAGAGCCTGTTTTTGGCTGCAAAGTGTTTGAACGAGGTGAGAGATAGAAAAATTATTGCTGGGATTGATAGTGAATTGCTTGAATGTTTAAAAGAGTTAACGAAGTATCCTCTCAGCGAGCATAGCATAGGTCTTCATGTAAATGGCAAAGAAATTGAACTGATTAGAGAAATTCATACTCAAGCAGTAAGTGCGATCGCCTTTACTTGGAAAGATGACCCTAAAACCTTACTGTGGCTCAAACAACTGGCTAAATCTGATGATGATAATTGGGGTGTGCGATATTCCGCGATCCAAGAATTAGCATGGGGATGGAAATATGATTCCGAAACCTTACCTCTCCTCAAACAACTGGCTCAATCTGAAGATGACAATTGGGCCGTGCGACACGCAGCAGTCCAAGAATTAGTACGGGGCTGGAAAAATGACCCGGAAACTTTACCCATTCTCAAACAAATAGCTCAATTTTATGATGATTCCCTTGTGCAACGTTTAGCAGTCCAAGAATTAGCACATGGATGGAAAGATGACCCAGAAATATTACATATTATCAAACAAGCAGCTCAATCTAGTGGTTGCAGGGTTGTGCAAAGTGCAGCACTTCAAGAATTAGTACGCTGGTGGAAAAAAGACTCTGAAACCTTACCTATTCTCAAACAACTAGCTCAATATGATGATAGTTCATATGTGCGAGAAGCCGCACTTCAACACTTAGCACAGGAGTGGCAAAATGACCAGGAAATCTTAGATATTTTTAAACAACGCGTTCAATATGATGATGATTCGGATGTCCGAGAAGTAGCAGTGCAAAAATTAGCACGTGGGTGGAAAGATGACCCCGAAACTTTACCTATCCTCAAACAATGCGCTCAATATGATGATGGTTCAGATGTACGAAGTGCCGCATTAATAGAGTTAGCACGTGGGTGGAAAGATGACCCAAAAACCTTTTCTATTCTTAAACAACGCGCTCAATATGATGATGATTTCAGGGTGAAATTTTTAGCACTTACAGAACTAGCATATGGGTGGAAATATGAACCAGAGATATTTGAGGGGTTATGCGATATTGCTATCAATCATCCTTTTGAACGTCAGTATAGCTTCCAATATCATCCTAGAAAAGTAGCACTTGAAATCATGGTCGAGCAATACTCCGATCACCCACAAACTTTAGAAATACTTCGCCATCTATTTGCCAACGATCCAGATGAAGAAGTCGGGCAGTTTGCCCACGAAAAGTTGACCGAATTAGAGAACCTGTGAGAGAAACACAAAAACCAGAAAGAAAATATGACTGTAGCTACTAATATCCCCAAAGCTTATGCAGAAATAGTTGAATTTTTGGCGACGGCCACACTCCGCACATCCTTATCAACTTTCAACTCTCCGAGAAAGAAAAAGAGCATATCGCCGACCTAATTTATGCCCATAATAATCAAGCCGTGACCCGCGCTGGAAAAAGCAAATTGGATAACTATCTAGTGCTAGAACATCAGATGGCTGTCATCAAAGAACTCACAAACACGTCGTTAAAGATTTAGTTTTTTTATATCTCGTCAATTAGGGTCCAAACGATCGCCCTTCCAGCCGCCAAAACCGATAAGAAGTGTTAACTTAGTAGTTAGTTGTGTCGATCGCACAGAAAAATAAATGCCTGAACTACAAACCGATACATACCAAGACCTCGACCCGCAAGTCCTCTCAAAGCCCGTTGTTGTCGGTCTGGAAGAGGTAACAAAAGTTTACGGGATTGGCGACCTGGAAGTTCGTGCCTTAAACGGCGTCAGCTTGACCGTAAGACAAGGAGAATATTGCTCGATTATGGGCGCATCGGGTTCCGGCAAATCTACAGCTATGAATATTATCGGCTGTCTCGATCGACCTACGACCGGCAGTTACTACTTAGACGGCGTAGATGTCGCCCAAATGCCCGAAGGAGAATTAGCCGGCATTCGCAATTTAAAATTAGGTTTTGTCTTCCAACAATTTCACCTGTTGCCTCAATTGACAGCATTAGAAAATGTCATGTTACCGATGGTTTATGCCGGCATTCCCGCAGCAGAAAGACGCGAACGGGGAGTAGAGGCTTTAACAAAAGTAGGCCTGGAAAGTCGGCTGCAAAACAGACCGAATCAACTATCAGGAGGACAGCAGCAGCGGGTAGCCATCGCCAGGGCTATTGTCAACCGTCCCGTGTTGTTGCTGGCTGATGAACCTACAGGTGCATTGGATACAAAAACTACTCAAGAAGTAATGGATATTTTTACCGAATTCAACGAAAGCGGCATGACTGTTGTTATGGTAACGCACGAACCAGAAGTGGCGCGCCAAACTCGCCGCGTTGTCTGGTTCCGCGACGGTAAAGTTATTCATAACAATCTCAACCCCGAAGAGCTTTCACACGCTGTATTTTAGTATAATAGTCCGCGAAAAGCGAAAAGAAAATTGGGCGATTTCAATCGCTTCTAGACAAACGAAGTCCGCCTACGCGGACTAAAGAATCAAGAGGGTATGAGTCCTATGCAAGAGGACTTTAGCTATTAGACAGGGGTTTTCAACCCCTGGCGGACTAATAGACAAAACGCCTGATATGTGGTTAATGAAAAGCACTTGGAAAAGCTTCCCAAACTCGATCGACAAAATCTCTAAGTTGCCGAGATGCGATCGCACCATCCTTTTTTTCAGCATCCAGAGAGTGCAACTCGGTCAACAGTGAAATTACCTCAGTATCTAAAGCCGCCCGAAACAAGCTAAGCGGCCAAAGCAAATCAGCACCATCTCGCAAATCGGATAAAGTGTATTCTGCCGATAAATCCTTCCCCGACGCCGATACAACTAACATCAAAGGGCGTACCCAACAAACTTGACGTGCCTCAACCACTTGGATTACCTCGGAATGCAGGCACGCATCTCCACATTCTAAACTGACAATTTGACCCGGCTTAAAGTTCAAAGCACAATCCATTAATGCTCACACTTAATAAAGACATAACAAAGCAGCCAAATAAGTGCTGCATCTCTCCACAGCACCCGAAAACATTATATCATAATTCCTTCTTCCTTCTTCCTTCTTCCTTCTTCCCTCTTCCTTCTTCCTTCTTCCTTCTTCTTAACTTTCATCAAGCTTTTTAAGATCCATTTCGAGCTGGGCACTCAACAATCGTGCTTCTTTTTTACCACCGCCACCATTGGCATAATCCGCCACGGAAATAGGAGAACCGATCGCAATTTTTACCTGAGCACCCCATTGAGGAATGCGCGGGCGATAGCGGATACTCATCGGTACAATTTTCACCCCCAAACCCGGTTTGCTCAACTCTGCTTGCATTGCCAAACGCGCCAATCCCGGCTTAATCGGATGAACTTCGCCATCCTGAAAAATGCCGCCTTCGGGAAAAATCACCAACATTTCCCTGTCGAGGAGTAGTTCCACTCCATAACGGAGACTGCCAATCGCCGGATGCTTGAGATCCACAGCAAACCCCCCCAAATGTCTGATGAACCAACCTTGCACTCCTTTGACCTCATCAGCAGTTACCATAAACCGCAAATCACGTCCAGTCACCTTCTGTCCCGTTGAATAAGGCATCATCAGGGCATCCCACCGGGATCTGTGCGTAGGGGCTAAGATGACAGGCCCGTCTTTCGGCAAGTGCTCCTGTCCGGTTATCTCAATCTTGCCAAAATGAAACGGTAGGACAACATAGTGACCTAGCGGATAGAGCAAGGAGGTTAACCAAGGAGAAACGCGAGAGGTATTAGATGCTACCTTGGCAGGCATTGGCTTCACTAGAGATGATTTACTGGACTCAACGGCGATCGTGGCGGTGTGGGGCATAGCAATTAAGCTGCTTTCTCGAGATCTCAAGTCTAAAGTAAGTGATTGGACAAATCTTTAGTTTTTGGGTCGGGACACTTTTGCTATTGGCCTTGTACCGATCGAGCGATCGCGCCCGCAAGAGATAATCTCTAACAGGTAAAACCTCAGCCAACCGGACAGCACTAATACAAAGTAGTCGGCCGCCTGGAAAGCTCGATCGGGCAAGGTAGGGTCGAGAGAAGATGTTACCACCTTCTCCCTCCCATTCGGAACCGTGCTTGCCAGTTTCCCGGCACACGG
>NZ_JAUBQN010000047.1:0-44879 GCF_036701295.1 Microcoleus harperi Pol14_C6
CAAGTTACTAAAAAAGATATTCATAACTGGTTTGCTCATTGTTGTTACTGTACCTCATGACTATAGTAAACGCTATATCTGCCACGATCGACTATGCCGTTATCCTACGTACTGTAGAAAAGCAAGGTTGTTTAATTCGCGCCGGCTCTCGGTGTCATGCCTGTAAATTGCCGAAACGGCGTGCTGCGAATGGCTGTGGCTGTTGAAGCCACACCAATACGGCAATGTCCATAATCGATCAATCTCGAAAGTTTCAACAATTGCTTTGCCCGTTTTACCCGTTGGGCGATCGGGTATTGATAAGGATTCGTGCCGATCGACGGCTTAAACAGATCGGCGAAAAGTCCGTTAAGGTTATCTGTTTTCAGCCGAGATTAGGCAAGCAAAATGGTTGGCTTTGTTGGTAAGTGCCAGCGATCGCGCATCGGTATAACACTTCACTGCAACCGACCTTATGCTAAGTTATTTTTGGAATTAGGAGCGATCGCCAGCGCAAGCAGAAAAGGAGGATGTACAAAAATGGGTAAAGGCAGGTTAGAAGCATTCAGCGATGGTGTAATCGCCATTCTCATCACCATTATGGTGCTGGAATTGAAAGTGCCCCATGAAACAGATTTAGCTGCGCTGCGTCCGCTAGTTCCAGTATTTCTGAGCTATGTACTCAGTTTTATTTATCTTGGTATCTACTGGAACAACCACCATCACTTGTTACAGGCGGCTCGGCACGTCAATGGTAATGTGTTGTGGGCTAATTTGCATCTGCTGTTCTGGTTGTCACTCATTCCCTTTGTCACTGCCTGGACAGGCGAGAACCACTTCGCGGCCTGGCCAGTTGCGCTTTATGGCACAGTGCTGTTGTTGGCTGCGATCGCTTACTTCATTCTTACTCGTGTCCTTATTTCTCACCACGGTAAAGATTCCACTCTGGCAATCGCACTTGGGCGAGACTTTAAGGGTAAGGTGTCAGTGGTGATTTATACCGTAGCAATCCTGCTATCCTTTGTTAACTCATGGTTGGCTTTCATGCTGTATGTTTTAGTTGCAATAATGTGGCTGATCCCAGATCGGCGTATTGAGAAAACTCTGAATTCGTGAAGAAGGTTCCCCAAAAATCCATCGCCAGCCAGCTAACACTTCGCTTTACCAATTAACAAATGACTATTCATCAAAACGGACTTTTAATTGAACCCGGTCAAGGTCGTTCTTACTACTTTGGTCAAGACCTCTATACCTTCAAAGCAGTTGGTGAAGAAACAGGGGAAGCCTATGCGCTTTGTGAGGTAATTGTTGCACCTGGTGGCGGTACCCCGACCCATCGGCACAACCGAGAAAATGAATCATTTTATGTTCAAGACGGAGAGATTGAATTCCAGCTTGACGATCGTACTTTCGTAGCGACTGCTGGAACCTTTCTTCATTCACCGAAAGGCCAGCTTCACCGATTTACGAATACCACCGCTACACCCGCTAAAATGCTGATTTGGGTCACTCCTGCTGGCTTTGATAAATTTATTGCCGAAGTTGGAAAGGCCGTGAATGGTGAGATTACCCTGGGAGCATCATTGAGTCCTGAAGACCTTGACAAAATTCTTACTACTGCTCCCAAGTACGGTATTGAAATCGTACCTCCACCATCCGAGTAGCGATCGTCCAATATTTTACCGTAAAACAACCACAATACACAGAAGTAAAGCGATAGCTCACAAGTATCTCGATCGAGTATGCTCGATCGGAAGATGTTCAGCTTGACAGCTTAAACACAAGTTGTCGCTGTCGGATTTCTCTTGACTCGATCGCCCGTGCTTTCCAATGTACTATAATTCAAATCCCAACCTTTGTTGGAGTATTTTTATATGTCCTTGCAACAGCTTAAAGAAAAAGCCTGCAAACTCTCAGTCAGCGATCGCCTTGCCCTGCTAGGTGCGAGCGTTCAATCGCTGCAAAGTACACCGGAAATTGAGAATTGGCAATATTTAACTGCACCTCCTCCTGCAAAGTTTAACAAAAAATTCAACACAGCAGCCACCAAGACAGCGGCTAGCAGTGTGTACCTTACTTGTATCTAGAGACCGGTTGTTTCAACAATATCTTCTCTATCTTTAGGAATAGATAAACCAGCCTCGCTCTAGCCAGACAAAAATAAGGTTTTGAGTAAAAAGGCGGGGGTGGAAAGTACGAATGCAGATTGTAGGGTTTCCTTGCCTGTCATTCCCAAGTGCGATCGCCGAAGATAAGAGTAGAGAAATTAAACGGCTGGTTTTCACCCGCCCTTACACAAAATGAACTCACAACTAGAACAACAAGTAACGATTCTACAAGACGAAACAGCAGCAGCCAAAAATTCAGCCAACCCAAAAGTTGAAACTCCTTTATTCGCTTCAGAATTCGCAACAGAAGAAAAAGTCCGAGTGGAAGAATTTAAGATTAGCGCCGACAGTTTAATTGGCAAAGTCAAAGAGCTAATTCAGCAAGGAAAACTCCGCCGCCTCGTCATCAAAAACTCGCAAGGGCGGACTTTGGCAGACATTCCGCTGATGGCGGGATTAGTGGGCGGAGTTGCAGGATCGGTAGTCTTTCCAATTGCTGCTGTACTTGCTACAGTGGGGGCAGTTGCGGCTCATTTGACTGTCGCTGTCGAGCGCAAAGAATAGTCATTAGTAATTAAAAATCTTCTCTTCAAGTCCGCGAAGGCGGACTTTGTTTGTTTACTAGCGATTTCAATCGCCGAATTGCCTTATCAACGCAAATTATCCGGTACTTTCGCCGCAGGTTGGTCTAAATAATTGTAAACAATTCGCGAAATCCGGCGCACAAAATCTCTCACAATCGGGTCATTGTAAGGACGTTTGACAAAGATTGCCGCTAAATAACGCTTGCCGTTGGGCATATCAATAATTCCCGCATCGCCAACCACAAAACCGATATCTCCGGTTTTGTCAGCAATCACGGCTCCTGCGCCTAAGCCCGAAGGTAACAGCGTTCTAGTTGTGGTGCGCCGCAGTAATTCTAAAGCTTGTTCCCGACTCGATTCAGAAACTAATTTATCGCGAGACAGCATCGCCAGCAGCTTTACCATATCCACAGAACTGGTTGTATTTGTTCCTTGAAAATCGCCGAGCCAATTGCGAATTCTGGTATCAGTTAATCCCCAACTGCGAAAACGCTCGTTGAGTTTAGCAATTCCCCCCAAACGTTCAATAATCATGTTGGTGGCTGTATTGTCGCTGATGGTAATCATTTTATCTACGGTTTCTCTGATGCTAAACCGAGTTCCATCTGGTTCGTCTTGCATAGTTCCAGAGCCACTGGCAACTAAGTCGGACTTCATAACTAATGTTTCGTCTAGGCTAACTTTGCCTGCGTCTACATCTTGATAAAAGGCTATCAGAATCGGTAATTTGATGGTACTCGCGGCCGGAAATACGCGATCGCCCTTGATATCCAAATAGTTTCCTGTATCTAAATCCAGAAAAAACATTCCGGCGCTCAGGGATCTATACTGTTCGATCGCACTTTCGATTTGAGGCTTGATGGCTGTCATTTCCGAGGCGGTTGACATCACCAAATCAGTGGAATAGTTTCTCTGATTTTCCGGCGAAACAGTGGGCGTAACTTGACCTGCTGCTTGTTCTATCCGGGTAATAGCTGTGGGTATAAAAGACTCGTTGCCCGCTATTTGCTCGGGATTTGGCAACTGAAACGACCAGCGCGTGGCAGATTCTCTAATGACTCGGACTTGTTGCGGGTCTAACTTATAACCGGGAGTTAATTGTATTACTAACCTGGTAGTTCCGCTGTCAAACTGCCCGACTCTAATTTGTTGAATAGCTGAGTTGTAGCTTTGAGGACTTTCGGGATACTCCAAGACTATTCCCGGTAAGTCAATTACTAAGCGGGTGGGATTGGCGATTAGTTTGACTTCCGGCTGAACTCCTGAATCTGTGGTTAAATTGAGCTGATTTCCCCTGGGATCGAAGTGCCAAGATGTTAGTGTATCAGCTTTTGCGGGCAGGGCGATCGAGAAAAGGCTAAGGGCGGCCGGCAACAGCCATCGCAGTTTAGGAGTCATGTGTGAAGAGAAAGAGTTTAACGGCTGCAACGAGAAAGCGGCTGAAAAAACCTTATCAACCGCTTTCGAGACGAAGCACATAGCATCATACAGTCAACTTTTGCCTGCAGCCGTAATTTTTTTTATTTTCTTTGAGAATAGTCGGTTTCCGGGACAGATCTCAAATCCGCTTCTATTACCCATTTTTATTCCAGTCTCGCCCAGGCGGACGAAAGCGTGCACAGTCGTGGATTCTCTTGGCAGAATTCTTGTTTTGCAGGCAAAAATTTTATTAGCCTGAGATGAATTAAAGTTAGGCGACTTCTCGATTTCTAGCATCTTCGAGCGAGTCAATCGCAGCTTTGAGAAAAACTTTTCCTTTCGCAACAAACCGGCGATCGCTCAAAGGATCGTAAGCTTCCCAATTACCGCTAACTTCGCGATCGCGCCACAAAAACCAGCAGCGGTAGATTTCCCCGCTATCTATATCATCGCACAAAGCCAGCCAATCATCCCCCGTGAGAGCGCTAGCATCTAATGCTACCAATTCCACCCATGCAAGTGCAGTGCAGGCATCAATCGCCTCAGCGTCAACGGAGTCAGGTTTGGTAGCTATAGGTTGTGGCGAACACAGTGTAGACTTCATAATTTCTCCTTAATTCAATTAAATCAATCAATCAATTCCCCTATTTATGCAACTGACCCGGTACGCCAAGTGGAAAAACTGTGTTTTGATGAATTTCTGGTTGGTCAAATTTACCAGCGGCTGATGCTTCTGTTAAATTATTAAGTGTATTAATTGTGAAAATGGCGGCGGTTCCCAAAGCGGCCATTGCCAGTCTATGTAAGATTTTGCTCATTTGGCTGCTCCTTTTTTGCTTGGTGTATCTACTCTAAAAAGTTAAGCGGTGATTAGCGGCGGAGATTGGGGAGTTAAGAAAAACTTTTTCTCCTCAAATATATTCAACTGTTGAAGCCGTTATCAGGACAGAGTTTGAGGAGTCGATCGCCCCAAAAACCTCTTCAAGTAAAATTCCTTAAATTCCGGCTGGCTGATTATCTTCCTTAAAATCGTCCAAAATAGGAACTTAAGGCGTTAAAATTTCTAGATTCGTTCCCCTTTCACTGCAAGCGAAGTGCTCAAGTCAAAACGCGATCGCGGTCGCATTCTCACTGCCTCTGGCTTAAAGAAACTTAACGAGGCGCTCCAAGAATGGTCTGACCGAAATAACATTAGAGGTACTCTGACTGAAATCGAGGCTGAATCTGGCGTAGGTGCCGATACAGTCAGCAAAATTAAGCAGGGTAGAGAAGGTGCGGATTTGAGTAAAATTCGACAGTTGTTCGCGGCTTTTGAAATGACTCTGGCTGCTAGCGACCACCGATCGGCTAAACTTGAGGAACCGGAAAATTTAGACGAGCTGGACAATTCGCCGGCAGCGGAAGATGCAGCCAGCAGCAGAATTGTTAAAGTATTTGTCAGTTATCGCAGCGCTGAACCCGATCGCGAGTTGGGAAAACAGTTAGAAACGGCCTTAAGCGCGATCGGTCATACAGTTTTTACCGCAGAAAATAACATTAGATTGGGAGATAATTGGTTCGATCGTATTAATTTCTTCCTCCAAGAATGCGATTATTTGCTGATACTTTTGCCGCCAACAGGAAACCAAAGTGAACTGCTAACATATCAAGTTCAGCAGGCAAAAGAACTGCAAGACTCCCGCCCTGACAGAAAACCAATAATTCTCCCCATCCGCGTAGATTTTCCCCTCAACGCGCCTCTCAATCACGACTTGCGGGGCTATCTGTACCGCATCAAACAGAGGGAATGGAAAACCACCGCCGACACTCCAATTATTATCGAAGAGGTTCTGAATTTACTAGCAGAACAACCCGCACCCGTCATAGAAGAAACGGAAGATTTAACACAAAAACAGCTATTAGAAATTAGCAGCGACGAAATACCTCTACCCGCCGCCGAACCTGAATTACCGGGAGGACAAGTCGATGTCGCTTCTCAATTTTATGTAGAACGCCCGCCCATCGAAGAACGCTGCTATCAAACTATTGTGCAGCCCAGCGCGTTAATTAGAATCAAAGCACCAAGACAAATGGGCAAAACTTCCTTGATGGCCCGAATTTTGCATCACGGAGCCCGTCAAGGCTATTGCACCGTGCCGCTAACTTTTCAGTTAGTAGATAAAGGCGTATTTGCCAACTTAGATAAATTCTTAAAGTGGTTTTGTGCTTACGTCGGCCGCGAGTTGCACTTACCAAATCAATTAGAGGATTATTGGGACGAAATTTTCGGCAGCAAAGTCAACTGCAAAGACTACTTTGAAAAATACATTTTACCGCAAATCGACAGTCCTTTAATTTTAGGATTAGACGAGATCGATCGCGTTTTCCAATATCCCGACATTGCCGAAGACTTTTTAGGACTGCTGCGGGCGTGGCACGAAGAATCGAAGCGGCGCGATATCTGGAAAAAACTGCGATTAATTGTAGTTCACTCCACCGAAGTTTACATCCCGATGAACATCAATCAATCGCCTTTCAACGTCGGATTGCCCGTCGATTTACCGGAATTCAACCATCAGCAAGTACAAGAGTTAGCAGCGCGGCACAACTTGAATTGGTCGGAGGCAGAAGTTGAGGAATTGATGGCAGTTGTCGGCGGACATCCGTATTTAGTGCGAGTTGCATTATATCACATTTCGCGATCGGGTTTGACACTCGATGAATTAAAAGAAACTGCGATCGCAGATGCGGGAATTTACAGCGACCATTTGCGCCGGCAGTTGTGGAATTTGGAAGAATATCCAGAGTTGGCGCAGGGGATGAGAGAGATTGTGGCGGCGGATTCTCCGGTGCAATTAAAGGCGATGCAGGCGTTTAAATTAGACAGTTTGGGGTTGGTGAGATTGCAGGGGAACGAGTGCGTGCCGAGGTGCGAACTGTACCGACAATATTTTCGATCGCACTTAAGCGCGATCGTGTAAAATTTTGTGCGTAAGTGCGGTAAGTAAAAATTAGGTGAATGATACCCATGAACGATATTTTTTTGATAACTTCCGATAATTGGCTGGATTGGATAACCGTGTTTGGTTATCTAGGTGTTACTGTTTTCATTATGTGGCGCGTGTTCACCACAAAGTAAATATATCAGGACAGGAACCACAAATCATTGAACATAGCTATATCAAATTACCTTCTTTTTCTTCTTGTTTGCTTCGCGTCCTTCGCGCCTTCGCGGTTCGTTAAATAAATAGTAAAATAAGAAAATAATCAACTACACCCTACAGTAACTTGTCGCGTGAGTCAGACGAAGTTTTATGGCGCTTTTTCAAAGCTTTAAAGCTGACGTACTTGAATTTCCTAACTTTTTATGTAAAAAAACAAAATATTTATCTAATCTTGCTGCCTCAACTTTCGCAAAATCGGAATTTGTTCCAACTGTTCCGGCCGTAAACTATCCCAGTTTAACCCTATTGGACGCGGATAACTTGTATTAGTCTCAATTACCTCCTCAGCAGTAACTATCCAATTCAGCGCCCAATCGTGAGCCTGCATTGGTAAACGCGAATCGGCGACTATTTGCAAAGGATGCACTGTTGTTACAATTGGCGTATCGATTTGTACTAACCCGAATTCCTTCAACATAGCCAATTCTAAATCCGCAAATCCTGCACCTTTCCCGGTTCTTCCACCGTTGGGGCCGGCGGCTACACAGCCGACTATTACTAAATCAATTGGCTCCATTTCTGCAAAACTTACCAATTTTCCGCACGTGAGTGCTTTGCGGGCGATCGCACTTTCGGCAATAGATATATTTTGCCGCTGCAAATCCTCAGCAGTTAACTCAACAAAACAGCGATCGTCTGTCA
The DNA here is from genome assembly GCF_036701295.1 of Microcoleus harperi Pol14_C6. NCBI lineage: Bacteria > Bacillati > Cyanobacteriota > Cyanophyceae > Oscillatoriales > Microcoleaceae > Microcoleus > Microcoleus harperi. Next base: position 7,936 of record NZ_JAUBQN010000047.1, read on the forward strand.
ATCGCGGTACTGCCATATACAGGCGTTTTCCATCTTGCAAAGCTCGCATCCGCACCGGAATTTGTGGCGAATCTGGATTGCACTTAATCGTTTTTGCTTGTTTCCATATTGGTAAATTTGCCAATCTTTCGGCAGCCACCTGTGCACCGACAAAGTTGGGAATATGACCGAACGGATCGCCAATAGAGGCGGCTTGCTGCTTCAGCAAAGACCAAATTTCCGATCTTAAGTAGTCTTTGTCTTGGTGATATCCAGTCCAATCAGTTTTCATACTGTAAAAAGAAGGAAGAAGGAACAAGGAACAAGTAATAATGATCCTATAGCATTTTTTTTTGCCATTAATCTCTTACATTTAATTAATTTAGTGAAATAAATGTGGTAGAATGAATCATATAAAATTCTAATAACCCCTCGATTCTTTAGTCTCGCATTGCGGGAATTTCATCTGGAAAGGAGCGGTTTCAACCGCCGAAGGTTCTTTTTTATTGTATGAATTTTACCACAAAGCCCAGTTACTATCAAGTCGGTGGGAGTTTGACAAATAACGCTCCGAATTATGTGAAGCGGCAAGCCGACGACGAGCTTTATAACGGATTGAAAGCCGGGGAATTTTGCTATGTTTTGAATTCCCGGCAAATGGGCAAATCTAGCTTGCAGGTGCGGACAATTCAGCGGCTGAGAAATGAAGGAATTGCTTGTGCTGCGATCGACATTTCGGAAATTGGCAATCGCGGCGTCACTCCCGAACAGTGGTATGCTGGTTTGCTACGCATTCTCGAAAATAACTTTAACCTGTCGGATATTGTCAACGTGCGGACTTGGTGGCGCGATCGCAATTTTTTAACCCCGGTCCAAAGGTTGAGCGAATTCATCGAAACCGTATTGCTACCCAACATTTCCAGCAATATTGTCATTTTTATTGACGAAATCGACAGCATTCTCGCCCTAGATTTTCCCGCCGACGATTTTTTAGCGTTAATTCGATCGTGCTACAACAAGCGCGCCAACAATTCAGAGTTCGATCGCCTAACTTGGGCCCTCTTAGGCGTAGCATCGCCGACAGATTTGTGCCGCGAGCAAAATGCCACCAGCAATACCCCTTTTAATATTGGCAAGGCGATCGAATTAACTGGTTTTGACGAAACAGAAGCTCAACCGCTAACAGCGGGTTTGGCAGAGATCACAGACAGCCCTCATGAAGTTTTGAGAGAGGTTTTGTATTGGACGGGCGGGCAGCCTTTTTTGACTCAAAAGCTGTGCAAACTATTGTTGGAAAATGCCGAATTAATCCCGAATTTACCCCCCCCAGCCCCCCCTTGCCAAGGGGGGGAAAAAGATAAAATTAACATTTCTAAAGAGTGGGTGGAGAAAGTAGTGCGCTTGAAAATCGTGGAGAATTGGGAAACTCAAGATGTGCCCGAACATTTGTCCACAATTCGCGATCGGCTTTTCAAAGAAAACCAGCGCATTGTCAGGAGACTGGGATTGTATCAGCAAATTTTAGAACAAACTGAAACTGTCCCCGATGGTAGTGCCGAACAAATGGAGTTGCGATTAAGCGGATTAATCGTTAAGCGCGGGGAAAAATTAACAATTTCTAATCCTATTTATGAAGCTGTCTTTAACAAAGAAGTAATTAAAGACAAATTAGAAAAACTATCGCCTTACTCGGAAGCGATCAAACTCTGGCTAAATTCTAGCTGTGAAGATAATTCGCAACTGTTGCGAGGGGATGATTTGCAGTCAGCATTAGTTTGGGCTGCAGGAAAAAGTTTGAGAAACGAAGATTTTCAGTTTTTGACTGCCAGCCAGAAAGTTATTTTGAGCGACCAAAATCAACTGCTGCATTCAGCTACACTAGAAACCAAGAAAGCAGTGTGCGATGCCGAAAAAGCTTGGAGTGAAGCTGACTCTGCCAAACAAAAAGCCAAACAGTGGATCGGCATCGGTTCTGCGGTACTGGCAGCATCGTTAGTGGCGGCGATCGGCTTTTCAACTCTCGCTTACCAGCGGTTTAAACTAGCACAAGCAAGTATTGAAATCGAACAAAATGGCAGCGATGCTTTATTGTTGGCGGTTTCTCAAAAGACAGAAAACAGCGAAGCTTTATCAGAAGCTTTACTTAGAGCGATCGCCTCCGGAAAAAAATTAAAGACCTTGGTTAAAAACAAGCATAAGCTAGAACAATATCCGGCAACGAGACCGCTGTTGGCCTTACAAATAATCCTTGACAAAATTAGCGAAACACAGGATATAAAAGCCTCATCGCTTCCGCAAACCAAGATAAATTGGCTAGCGCATAAAGGTGCAGTTACCAGCGTCAGTTTTAGCCCGAAAAGGCAAATTTTAGCAACCGCAGGAATAGACGATCGAGTTAGAATGTGGAACTTTTCCGGGCAAAAAATTGCTGAATGGAAAGCTTTACAGCAGTCAGTTAATATGGTAAATTTTAGCCCGAACGGTAATTTTTTAGCGACCGCCGGAAGGGACAGCACTGTTAAAATATGGAATTTATCAGGTAAAAATATTTCTACTTTGAAAGGAATTCAAGGCTCTGTTACCAGCATCAGTTTTAGTCCCGACGGAAAGTTATTAGCGGCGGCAGGGATAGACAGCTATGCTGCAATTTGGGATTTGTCTAAACTGCCACAATTAGTATCGTCTAGCCTGAAACTCCCAGGTCACAACGGCTTAGTGAGAAGCGTAAATTTTAGCCCAAACGGCGATTTCCTAACGACTTTAGATGGCAAATCTACAGTGCGACTTTGGAATTTGTCTGGCAAGCTGAAAAAAACACTGCCTATTCAGGCAATTGGGATCAGTTTCACTCCGGCTAAACACCAGTATCGCTTTGCTACAGTAACATTGAATGGCAAAGTAGGGCTGTGGAATCTATCAGAAGAAGGATTAGTTAAGGAATTTCAAACGTTGCATTTTGATGCGAAATCCATTAGTTTTAGTCCCGACGGAGAACGGCTTGCTACAGTGGGAATTGACAAGACTGTACGGCTGTGGAATTTAGCAGGGCGACAGGTTGCTCAATTTGAGTTTGAGGAGAATGTTGTTAGTGTCAGTTGGAGTCGAGACGGAAAGCAAATTGCTGTAGCTGGAAGCGACGGCACTGTCTGGCTGAGGCAGGTTGAAGGGTTAGAAGAATTGCTCAAGCAAAGCTGCAATTTTTTCACCACTCAACCGAAGTATTTTACAAGAGTTTCAACTCTCTGCAAGTAGGACACGGCAATGCCATGTCCCTAATGATGACTATCAATTTACTTTAACAGGCGAAACACTTACATTAGGATTTGTAACTCTTTTTAAGAGTTCTTGTCTGGCTTGTTCTGGATTTTGACCTTTGGGTACTTGATATAATAATCTACAGGAACCGTCTTGAGGATTAGCTGCACAAATAATTAGTTGACCTGTGGACGATGCACCTGCTGTGACAATATTATCCCAGCTTCCTTGCGGTTGCGAGTTGTTGAGAATTCCTGAGACTCTGGTACACCGAGTAATCGCATCTTCTCCTGATTCATTGAAATAGTTATCAGCTAGCCACAAAATAACGGGAATATTTTTGCCCTGTTGGACAGCAATTGTAGCTGGACGGCCGCCAGCAGCGCCGCAGAAAAATGAAGGGGTTTGGGCAAAGGCTGGACTGTTTGCTAAAATCGGAGCAGCAAGGGCAATAATTGACGCGCTAAAAACTGACTTTAAGAGCCGAAATTTCATGAGCAGTAATAAGCTTTTTCATTTAAGGTTACTAATAGTCTAAAAAGTTAAGCTGTTTGTTGCCGGGAAGATTAGGCATTTAGAGAAAAAAATAAAATTTATTCTGCAAATTTTTGCCATCGCACACACTGGCCTCATCTGAGCCAAAACTCTGGGAAAAAAGCTCGCTGACAAACACGAAAGGCAGAGAATAGATGCAGCCATAGGGGGCGCAGGCGCGAAGGAATAGGGTAAAGGTGCGGTTTTTCACCGTTTTTTGCGCTCCCCTCGCTGTTCCTGATGCCGTCCCACCTAAAGTGGAACCTGTGTTAACATCAAAAAAAATATTCTCTTTAATAATCAACAATGGGCAATGTTCTGGTGCTGAACGCCTCCTACGAACCCCTTAACATCACCAATTGGCGAAGGGCGGTAGTTTTGTTGCTGAAAGGAAAAGCAGAACAGGTAGAACACAACGGGAAATTTATTGCGCCAAACTTCCCGCTACCAACTGTGATCCGACTGCGGCATTATGTCCGAGTTCCCTATAAGGATATTCCGCTGACCCGCCGGAACATCTTGCACCGGGATGCACACTCTTGTCAATACTGTAGTTATACGGGGGACGATTTAACCCTCGATCATGTAATTCCCCGATCGCGCGGAGGAGGCGACAGTTGGGAAAACCTCGTCACCGCCTGCGTGCGCTGCAATGTCAATAAAGGCAGCCGCACGCCGAAAGAAGCGGGAATGCCGCTGCGCTATCCGCCTCGGAAACCTCACAGCGGTCTTTATTTTGAAGTGACTAAACACGTTAAGAGCGGTATGCACAAAGAATGGCAAAAATATGTAATAGGCCTTTAAAACCCCTGTCAGCGCAAGCGCGGGGGTTTTTTGCAGAAGTTCTGAGTCCTGAGATTGCTTCGTTCTTGGGAACACACACTCTCTGCATAAATTAAAAAGTTAAACAGTTAAAGAGAGATTTTACGCTCTTAAATCAGGTTTCTCGTAAGAAGTATGGGCTTTGACAACAAGGCATCTACAAAGAAGCCGGGTTTAAGATCGAATGCCGTGCAAATCCTGAAATAGTTAAATTGTTAATTTTCAACGATGAAAGACCATCTCCCTACCAATTCTGATGAAACATCTGGCAACCGCGAAGGTGAACTTGAGGCCAGCAGCGAGGTTGTACCCGCAGTGAGTGCGCCTGGAAAACGGCGCAGCAAAGCCGAAGTTGGTTCCCAAGAGAATCGCGGCCGTCTCCGCGAGGAATTGCACGATCGCAAAGTCGAGCAATTGCGCCAAATGTTCGATCGCAACAAAGGCACTCGTCAATTAATATTGCTGCAAGATTTTCCAGACCCCGACGCACTTTCAAGCGCTTGGACTTACAAATTAATCGCCGAACAATACGATATCCTCTGCGAGATGATCTACGCCGGGGCCCTCAGCCACCAAGAAAATATTGCCTTAGTTAAATTGACAGGGTTGCCGTTGCAGCGGTGGACGCTGGAAACAGTAAAAACTAAGGATTTGTCGGTGTTTCAGGGCTGCGCTTTCATAGACAATCAAGGGACTACTTGTAACTTAACCGAGTATATTTTAGCGGCTGGAGTTCCGATCGCCGCCGTCATCGATCATCACAATTTGCAGGGAGAAATGAACGCAGAATTTACCGATTTGCGCCCTCAAATCCGCGCTACAGCCACGATTTTTGCCGAGTATTTACAGGCTGGACTCCTAACTCTCGACGCCAGCGTCAGTCTGCACATCAAGTGCGCTACAGCTTTGATGCACGGTTTGCGATCGGATACGAACGCCCTCAGACAAGCTCAGGAGGAGGACTTTTTAGCTGCGGCTTATTTGAGCCGGTTTTACGACCCGCAGTTGCTGAATGCGGTGTTGCAGTCGTCTCGTTCTAAGTGGGTGATGGACGCGATCGAGCGATCGCTCAAACACCGCACTGTCCAGAACAATTTTTCGATCGCCGGCATCGGCTATCTCCGCTATGACGATCGGGATTCTATTCCCCAAGCGGCGGACTTTTTAGTAACAGAAGAGAACGTACACACAGCAGTTGTCTACGCAATTGTTCACGACAAAGACGAAGAAATTGAAGTAGTAATTGGCTCGCTGCGAACTAATAAACTTACTCTCGACCCCGACGAATTCATTAAAGAAGCCTTCGGTCAAGATGCTCAAGGACGCTTTTTTGGCGGTGGTAGAAGTCAAGCTGGAGGTTTTGAAATTCCGGTGGGATTTCTTTCTGGCGGCAATGAGAACAGCGATTATGCAAGGCTAAAATGGGAAGTATTTGATGATCAGATAAAGCAAAAGTTGCTGCATTTAATTAGCCCTAAAGACAATCCTGTTTACGACCATTAACTCGGGAGTTTTTAGGTGTGGCCTTGATTCCAGCAAGAGCCTCGGTTCCGCCTCCGGTTACTACGAGCTTTTGCCACGTTTTTTTCTCGTTTCGGGCAAAATCTCTATTTGAGAATTAGCCCTGGACGCATTCTAACTCTCATCAACCGGGTTTTTTAACTCTTATTGAGGGTTTGAGCGGAGTAAGGGGGTTAAAAAACCCGGTTGCTCCGTCTAGGACTAACAATAATAAATTTTATCCCAATTTACCAAAAATACACACCCAACAAACCGTTTTTTTTACTAGGGTCAAGGGAGGCAACGAAGTATTTTGGTAAAAACCCCAGGTTGCGGGTAAAAATTAGTTTTATTTAGTTTACTAAAGCCCACAACATAATTATTGTAATTTAATAATTATCGAGGCTAATTTTTTTGAGGTTTACTCTATTTTAGTTAAAAAAATAACAAATTTTTAGAGTTGCGGCAGGAGAGTTTTGATAAATTTTTATAAAAAAGCGCCGTATAATAAGGAAAAGAGAGAGGGATAACGATAACATATTTTTGGGAGAAGTTAGCTAAGGAAAAAAGATTTATAGCCTTTCATGAAAGTCTTTATTTCAACATAAAATGTGGGTTTCTTTTCTCAAGAAAGCAACCAGTTGCTACGAGTTAAAAGAAATTATTATATTTTTTTGTGGCAGGCTAGAATAGTAAAAAATTGCTTAACAAAAAAGGAACGCGGAGATGTCTACAAACCAGACTTTCTCTTGGTCGTTAGAGAAAAATCTAGAAAAAATTTCTGAAATTGCACTTCAAATCAACGAGTTCGGGGAGCTGGAGACAATTTTGCAAAGTGCGGTAGAAGAAACTAGGGTGCTGCTGCAAACCGATCGCGTGATTATTTATCGCTTCTTACCAAAAGGAAATGGCGTAGTATTTGCTGAATCGGTTGATGCTCAGTGGCCGCGAATCCTAGGAAAACAAATTTATGATTCTTGCTGTGAAGCTACCTGGGTAGAGCGTTACAGCCAGGGACAAACGAGCAGCATTTCTGATATTCACAGCGGTTCTCTTCAAGCTTGTGATGTCGAATTGCTCGATCGCCTCCAGGTTCAGGCAAATTTAGTTGCGCCAATCTTGCTAGATGGCAAACCGCAGCAATCTCCGAAGCTTTGGGGACTGTTGATTGCTCATCACTGCCGAAGTCCGCGTCAGTGGGAACCTCTCGACGTTCAGATCCTGCAACAGGTTGCAATGCACATCGGGTTGAGGATCCGGCACTTGGAATCTCACCGCCCGGTACTGGGGCCAAATCAACCGCCGGAACTCGAAACAGAACCAAATCAAACTGCAACCACTACAGAAAGCGCGCCCAGAGTCAATCATCAAAATTGTCTACCACTAGAGTTTGCCTATTCCCTGAGCGGCGATATTGTCCACCTCACGGCCTTTGACTTGTTGCAAAACCCGATCTGGATATTTGATATTGAGAATTTGCAAATGCGGTGGGCAAACCAAGCATCCTTGTACCTGTGGAATGCTCCTAGCCGGCAAGAACTTGCGAGCCGCAACTTTAGCGATGTGTCAGAGTCTACTGGGATTCGCTTGCAGACATATCTGCAGCAGTTTCAGCAAGGCAAAACCTTGTCCGAGCAGTGGACGTTTTACCCGGGCGGTCAGCCTGTTTCTGTCCGCTGTCGGTGTTCTGGGATCGGGATTGAGGGCGGGCGTTTGGCAATGCTGGTCGAGGGTACGGTCGAAAGCGCCGATCGAATGGAGCCGGAAATCCTGCGATCGATCGAGGCACTCCGGCACACCACGCTCATGGTTTCCCTGTACACCCTAGAAGGCTTACCGCTGCTGGAAAACCCGGCGGCATTGCGCTGTTATGGGGATGCGCTGCACCCTCGCTCTGCGTCAGATAATGCTTTTCTAAGCCACTTTGTTGACCCTCAGGTAGGAGAGCGAGCAATGGGAGTTCAAGGGTACGGCGAGGTATCGATCACTGAGGCTCAAGTGATTACTCTGGCTGGGATTCGCTGGCACAGGATCGACGTGCGGTGTACCCAAGACCCGGTAACAGGCAACCCGATGTTGGTCGTCAACGAAAATGACATTACCGCTCGTCGCCAGCAAACAGAAACTGCCCTGCAACAGAATGAAACCAGGTTGTCAGAAGCCCAGCGGGTTGCCCAAATCGGTAACTGGGAATGGGACGTGATTACGGGTAAAATTACCTGGTCTCCCCAACTATTTGAGATTTTGGGACGCGACAGGGCACTGGGCGAACCTACCTATGAAGAAAACCTGCGGCTTTACCATCCCGAAAGTGCCAAACAGCTACACCTGGTAGTTCAACGAGCGCTGACTCGGGGAGAGCCTTATCTATTGCGCCTCAAAGTCTTGCGCCCGAATGGTTCTATCCGCCATACTGAAGCCAGAGGACAGGCCGAACTCAATGCAGAGGGACAAGTCATTCGGTTGTTTGGTACATCCCAAGACATTACAAATCTTGTCAAGGCGGAAACAGAACTCAGAGAATTGAGTACAGCTCTTGCTAATGCAGTTGAGGGCATCTCGCGGCTGGATATTTTCGGACGGTACATCACCGTTAATCAAGCCTACGCGAATATAGCAGGTTATCAGCCTGAAGAAATGGTTGGTATGAATTGGCAGAAAACAGTTCACCCCGACGACTGCGACAGGATGATGGGGGCTTATCAAAAAATGCTGGCCTGCGGCCGAGTGGAGGTTGAGGCCCGTGGTATCAGGAAAGATGGTTCGATTTTTTACAAGCAATTGGTGATGTTGGCAGCCTACGACTCGCAGGAGCGATCGATCGGGCATCACTGCTTTATGAAGGATATCACCGATCGCAAGCAAGCAGAAGCAGCATTAAAACTAGAGTTCCAGCGTCTGAGTATAGTGATTGCTACCCAACAGGAAATCGCCATCCGCAATCCCAATCTTGATGCAGTCATGGCTGTGATTGCAGAGAGGACTCAAGATTTGACCCGCGCCCATGGAGCAGTGATTGAAATGGTTGAAGGGGATGAAATGGTGTATCGGGCAGCCAGCGGTATCGCCAGCGCCTATGTTGGATTACGGATCAAAGTAGGGACAAGTTTATCGGGAAAATGTATTGCGACTGGTCAAATCATGCTTTGCGAGGATTCAGAAACCGATGCACGGGTGGATCGGGCTGCCTGTGAGCGCATTGGTCTGCGGTCAATGGTGGTTGTTCCCTTGTTCTATCAAGACGATCGGGTTGGGGTCTTAAAAGTGCTTTCAGCTAAACCCTGTGCCTTTACACAGTCAGATATCCAGACCTTACAACTGATGGCCGGGTTTCTGGCAAGCAGCCTGCATCTGGCTTCAGAGTTTGATGCCAAAAACATTCTCCTGAGTCAATTACAGGAAAGTGAGGAACGCTACCGTTCTGTGATTACTAGCATGACAGAAGGTGTCGTACTCCAGCTAGCAAACGGACAAATTACTGCGTGTAATGCTAGTGCCGAAAGGATTCTAGGGCTGACCCCGGAGCAAATGATGGGGCGCACATCCGTAGATTTAGACTGGCGAATCGTTCGGGAGGATGGCCAACCGTTTCCGGGCCAACAGCATCCGGCAATCCTCACCCTGCGCACGGGACAAGGGCGATCGAATGTGGTGATGGGCATTCACAAATCGGATAAAACGCTGACTTGGATTTCGATTAATTCTCAACCGCTGTTCCATTTCAATCAGTCTAAACCGTATGCGGTAGTGACGACTTTTGCTGATATTACAGAACGCAAGCGGGCGGAGGAGATGCTCAGACACCGGGCGGAACAAGAAAGATTAATTGCTACGACAGATGGGTTAACACAAGTAGCAAACCGCCGCTGTTTTGATGAGCGATTGCAGTCGGAATGGTACCGACTGATGCAGGGCAAACAACAGCTTTCGTTGATTATGTTAGATGTAGATTATTTCAAGCGATATAACGATTGCTACGGACATCAAGCTGGGGATACTTGTTTGGTGCAAGTGGCGAAAGCTGGTGCCGCCGCGGTTAAACGTTCTACCGATTTGTTTGTGCGCTATGGGGGCGAAGAATTTGCTGCTATCCTGCCGAGTACGGATGCTGCCGGGGCGATCGCGGTTGCTGAGTCGATGCGTCAGGCAATCCGAGATTTGGGAATCCCTCACGAGCAATCTGAGGTAAGCTCAATCGTGACTGTGAGCATGGGAATTGCAACTGTGATTCCCACTGCGGAAATATCACCCGATGAACTCGTTGCAGTCGCCGATCGAGCATTGTACGATGCGAAACGACAAGGGCGCGATCGCTACAAAAGCGCAAACCCGATGACGGCGCCAGAGGTTAATCCAGTTGTAGAATAGGCAAAAGGTAGGTATATCCTAGATTGCTCCTAGAAAAACAGGACCCAATGCCTGGAAGTATTAATATATGGTTATTTACCTGATCCGGCACGGTATCGCCGCCGCACCCGAAGAATATGATACAGACTCAGAACGCCCGCTGACTAAAGAAGGCGAGCGTAAAACCCGGAAAATCGCCCAGCGGCTGTACGAGTTCGAAATTCAGTTTGACTTGATTCTCACCAGTCCCCTAATGCGGGCGCAGCAAACTGCCCAAATCCTACAAACAGCCGATTTGTGTTCCAAAATAGAAGAATCCGCCACTCTCGCACCTTCAGGAGACATTGGGAACTGGTTGGAGTGGTACAAACAGTGGCAGGAAATAGGTAGTCGCAGCTTGGCCCTGGTGGGCCACCAACCCGACTTAGGCCACTGGGCAGAAACTTTGCTTTGGGCTCGATCGCAAGATGCCCTGATTCTCAAAAAAGCAGGTATCATCGGCTTAATCCTCCCGGAGACCGGCTCCCCAGTGGGCCGCAGCCAAATGTTTTGGCTAACTGCGCCCAAGTTTTTGGTCTCCTAGAAACAGCAAACCGCCCCGACATTAACAGGACGCGCCAGCCCTCTTAAAACTCCATTCTGGGACGGCGAAACCGGGAAAAAGGGGCGAGTACGCAGCGGTGCGATCGGGCTGTCTGTTGAAAAACTCGGTTTCTGAACCCCAATTAAATGATTATCTGTCAAGACTGTGACACTATCTTCGTTTCTGGTAATGTACTTTTAGTAGATTGAACTCACACAAAACGGTATCGCAATGGTCGTCGGCGAATTCAAACCAGGTTTAGAAGGTGTTCCCGCCACCTTGTCCAGCATTAGCTACGTCGATGGACAAAAAGGGTTGCTGGAATATCGCGGGATTAGCATCGAGGAACTGGCACTCAAAAGCTCCTTTCTCGAAACTTCATATTTATTAATCTGGGGGGTACTTCCGACAAAGGAAGAACTAGAAGCTTTCGAGCATGAAATTCGCTATCACCGCCGGATCAAATATCGCATCCGGGACATGATGAAATGCTTTCCAGAAAGAGGACATCCCATGGACGCCCTGCAAGCTTCAGCGGCCGCCCTGGGCTTGTTCTACTCCCGCAGAGCTCTGGCTAACCCAGCATATATTCGAGAAGCTGTAGTGCGGCTGCTAGCGAAAATTCCCACAATGGTAGCAGCGTTCCAGCAAATGCGACGGGGAAATGACCCGGTGCGACCGAGGGATGACTTGAACTACTCGGCTAACTTTCTTTATATGCTCAACGAGCAAGAACCCGATCCGCTGTTAGCTAGCATTTTTGACACTTGTCTGACTCTTCACGCTGAACATACAATTAATGCCTCTACATTTTCGGCAATGGTAACAGCTTCGACACTGACAGACCCTTACGGGGTAATTGCTTCAGCAGTTGGCACTTTGGCGGGGCCGCTGCACGGGGGAGCTAATGAAGAAGTGATTGATATGTTGGAGCAAATTGGTTCGGTAGAAAACGTGCGGGCTTTTGTCGAGAAGAGCGTTGCAAATAAGGACAAGATCATGGGTTTCGGCCACCGTGTTTACAAGGTGAAAGATCCGAGAGCAACTATTCTCCAAGGGTTAGCAGAACAGTTATTTGACAACTTCGGCCGCGATGATTATTACGACATTGCTGTCAAATTAGAAGAAGTGGTTGAAGAGAAATTGGGCCACAAAGGAATTTATGCAAATGTAGATTTCTACTCTGGTCTGGTTTACCGAAAAATGGGAATTCCGCTGGACTTATTTACACCAGTTTTTGCGATAGCCCGTGTTGCCGGCTGGTTGGCCCACTGGAAGGAACAGCTAGAAGCAAACCGCATTTACCGCCCTACTCAAATATATACGGGGACTCACGGTGCTCCTTATATTGCGATCGAGGATAGGCTCCCATCCTAAAGCAAAATTATCAACCCCGATCTGAAAATGGCGAGAAGAATTGTTTTGCTTTCGTGAAGTGTTGAAGTAAAAATTGCTTTCGCGTTGCGAGTCAGAAAGCAATTTATGTCTGCCAAAAGCTGCCGTGCAGGGTTGCACCCCTCTTGTATGTTGTGCTGTGTGTTGGCGACAATAGTAAGAAGTGACGATTTTCAGGAACTCCGGTCCTCAGACTTGCGGGTCTGAGGTTTTTTATTGGAATATCAGGCGCTGCAGCGGATGTAGGGGCAAATTGACAAAATCGGTAAAAAAGCCAGTTCGAGGCAGTCAAACCGCCCCAGCCAGGCTCTGGTTTACGAATAGCTTTCGATAGGTGCGATCGCACACATCGTTTATTACCGTCAGTATCATACAGCAATGAATTTTTCTATTTTTTACTCTATACATTCCAATGTTCACCCCCAGGTAAATGCGACAAATATTCGTCGATCGCATCCTCGAATTCACCTCGAGAATAAGTGTATGTCAGGGACAGTAGCCCTGTTGCGATCGCCATAATTTGCTCTCTGTCCACTCTGTGATTGAGTTGAGCGCGGCTTAACTTTCCTTCCAACACTTCCCTGCTAGCCTTACGAATTGCGGCTTCTAGTTCATCTTCTATAAAAGACTCCCACTCGGCAGAGTTGATGTAGTAAGATGTTTTATTATCTTTGAGATTGAGCTTTTTAATACCTCGGACCGAATTAGCAATAGAAGCAGCCCAAGAATTTGTCAAACGCTGTTCAACTTGGTTTTTAATTAGATGGATTAACAGAATCAGTAAAAAAAAAACCAATATTCCGCAGAGTTGCTTGTTTGCTCATGCCCTCTAACTCATCGACAATTGCTAAAGCATCTTCCTTCCTGCCTTCCAAAATACAATTTTTCAGGTCTATTAATTCCTGTACCATTGCTTTTGCCCTCAATATTTATAATGATTTCGTAAGGTGCGCGGTGCGCACCCTACGCGCTTTATTCTTCAGTCCGCAAAGGCGGACTTCATTTGTACAGACGCAGTTTCAACCGCCGATTCCGCGCTACATCTAAACAGATTGAGTTACATGATGGCGACTGGTCAATTTATCCAATTGATTCACCAACAAACTCAGGAACAATCCCACATCGGTAACAACTCCAATAGACTCGATCGAACCCCGATCGCTCAATTTCGTCACCACCGCCGGATTAATGTCCACACAGACCATCTTCACACCCGCCGGCGTCATATTTCCCACACCAATTGAGTGCAGCATAGACGAGAGCATTAACACCATATCCGCACCTCGTAACAGCTCAGTATATTCTTCTTGAGCCTTAACTAAATCCATTTGCGTGTCAGGAAGCGGGCCGTCATCGCGGATAGAACCTGCTAGGGAAAACGGGATATTATGCTTCACGCATTCGTACATGACACCGTTAGTAACTAGCCCGGCTTCAACAGCTTTTGCAATACTCCCGTAACGTCGCACACTGTTAATTATTTTCAAGTGATGGCGGTGTCCGCCGCGCACAGCAATACCGCGTTTCATGTCAACCCCTAAAGAGGTTCCCATGCTCGATTGTTCCATGTCGTGAACCGCGATCGCATTTCCGCCTAACAGCGCTTGTACGTAACCTTCGCGAATCAAATGCGCTAAATGTTCGCCACCGCCGGTGTGGATAACAACAGGCCCTGCCGTAACTACAACTTTGCCACCTCGATCGCGAATTTGGCGCAATTCCCACGCTACTTGTTCCACCACCAATTCTACGCGGCGTTCGCTAGAAACGCTGCCGGACATAAAACTGAATTCTTGAGAATTGCGCTGTTCCCGCGATTCGGTTTTGCGGATGGTGCGGATACCCACTACATCTACAACGACTTTTTCTCCTACTTTTAAATCTCGCAGTAATTTGCATTTAGCGAGTGGACCCTCGACAGTTTCAGTAATAGCAACTGCACCGTCCATGCGCTGATTTTGCACTTTCACCCACTGGTTATTTACCCGCACTTCTGTGGGATAAATCGTACTCACATAAAAGTCGTCCGGGCCGACGCCATCTTGCACTACCGGTTCTAAAATAGCGTCGCAAATCTCTTGCGGCGGGGGCACTGCACCCAAGTCAATCAGAAGTCCCATGATTTCCTCCATCACATCGTGGGAAGGAGCCGAAACTTTAACGTCCGCAGATGATGTGCTTTGGCGCTGCTCTCCTAAATTGAAATTGAGCACTTGGAAACTGCCGCCGTTTTCGATAATTAAGTCTAACGCGCGGCTGATTAAACCAGCATCGAGCAAGTGACCTTCCATGCGAATTGTGCGGCTTTCTACCATCACGTTTGCCGATCGCTCTTCTTGCACCGGTTCCGTTACCCGCAGCGTCAAACACTTACAGGCGCCGCCCGCTTTCAGAAATTCTGTCATCGGCGTTTCAATTACTTGAAAACCAGCATTAGTGATGCGCGTTTTCAAAGCTTCGCTAACTTTATTCATTACCACAACTTTGTCAATGTTGACGGCATTGCAGGCAAAATTGGCGGCATCTGCTTCTTCAATGGCAATGCGTTTTTCCGGCGCCACTCGCATTTCAATTAAGCGGTTGGAGTACGAGTCAAATGCTGCTGGATAGTAGAGCAAATAGCCACCTGTCAGGGGACAAAAACAGGTGTCTAGGTGATAGAAACGCTCGTCAACTAAACGCAGCGAAAGCACTTCTATGTTGAGCCATTTTGCTAGTAACGGGTGTGAGTCGAGTTCGGAACGGAAGCCGTATCCTGCCCACAACCAGCGTCCTTCGCGATCGAGCAAAGCATCGCCCGCACCCTCAAACGGCAAGTCTTTCGGCAATTCGTGCACGGTGAAACCTTTGCTTTCAAACCATGCTTTGAAATAGGGTTCTTCGCCTTGGCGTTCTTTGTGATAGAAACGGCTGAGGACGAAGGTATTACCTAAAAGTAAGCCTGCGTTGGCGGTAAAAACCATATCGGGCCAGCCTTTTGCGGGGGGTACCAGGTCTACCACAGCGTTTTCTTTGAGGACGTGGTAGAGTTTTTCCCACTGTTCGACGGCGCGATCGCGCGATGATTTGTGTACGTTGCCCTCCATCCACGGATTAATCACGTAATCCACATCGTAGTGGTCAGGAGCACACATGAGGAAGCGAATTGAGTCAGTCATAATTCAGTTAAAATGTGGTAGACGCTACAGCAGACGTATGTTGACAGAGTTTGTATAATAGCAACTGTAATATTCACTACTAATTTTAGCATCGCAACGTCTGGGCCTCATAAGGCCAACTCTTAATTATATCACGCTTAGGATTAGATTAAACTAAATCACAAACCGTTCTTATGAAATACTCGTGAAATACTGGAGAAAATGTCTGGTTATTACACACACTATAAGAGGTTTTGATAGATCATTAATAGGATATCCCTTGAATTATCCCAAATCTGACGATGGGGGCGGGTTTACGCTTTTCTCTGGCTGATATTATAGATTGTTGATGAACCCGCCCCAGAAGAATTATAGTTAATTTAACGCACATGATATAACAGCTTCTCTTAACTTTTTTTAACTTTCAACTTTTGCGAAATCGGAAGTTTGATCGCAAATTCTGTTCCCCGGCCAACTTCTGAATGACACTCCAAATTTCCGCCGTGGGTGTCTTTAACTATTTGGTAACTAATCGACAATCCCAAACCAGTGCCACTGCCGATCGGTTTGGTAGTGAAAAACGGGTCAAATATCCTTGACTGAACTTCGGGACGGATACCGGGCCCGGTGTCAGAAATCCGCACACACACTTGATTTTCTCGGCTGACTTCAGTAACAATGCGAATTTGGTTAACTTTGCAAGTACAGTTTGCTGATGACTCTTCCACAGCGTCGATCGCATTCAACAACAAATTCATAAATACCTGGTTTAATTGAGCCGGATAACACTCGATTTTTGGCAGTGTGCCGTAATTTTTAATGAGTTGAATTTCGCGACGTTTTTGCTGTGACTGCAATCGGTGCTGCAAAATCACCAAAGTGCTCTCTATCCCTTCATGAATGTCTATTACTTTGCGAGCTGTTTCATCAAGTCTCGAAAAGTTTCGCAAAGACAGCACTATCTGCTTAATTCGGTTAGCACCTTCTTGCATTGAAGCCATGATTTTAGGAAAATCTTCAGCGATAAAATCTACCTCTATTTCTGCCAATTCTTGAGTTATTTCAGGAACTGGTTCGGGATAGTGTTGCTGATAAAGACTGAGCAATTTTAGTAAATCGCAAGCGTACTGTTTGGCGGGAATAATATTTCCGTAGATGAAGTTGACAGGGTTATTAATTTCGTGGGCAACTCCCGCTACCATTTGCCCGATACTTGACATTTTTTCGGATTGAATTAGCTGGGATTGAGCATTTTTTAAGTATTCCAGAGTTTGTTCTAGCTGTTGCGCTTTTTCTCGTTCTCGCAGTTCGCTAAGCAGCAACTCTGCTTCGGCTTGTTTGCGATCGCTAATATCCATTACTGTTCCCAACAGTTTTATTACTTCCCCGGTTTCGCTAAAAACAGCTTCTCCCCTTCCTTCCAGGTATATAATTTGACCGCTAGGATGCAAAAATCGAAACTCTCTTTTGTAGGAAATGCCTTGTGAGATAGTTAGGCTGACTGTTTGTTGAAATAATTCTCTGTCGTCGGGATGACACATCTTTAAAAGTTTGGCAGATGTCGGTTCAGTTGCACTTGAGTCAAGACCAAAAATGCGGAATACTTCTTCTGACCAAGTAATTTTATTGGTGACTAAATCAAATTCCCAACTGCCGATATGGGCAATTTTCTGGGCGGCTGCTAGACTAGCTTCGCTCTTTTGAAGTTTAAGTCGCTGTTGTTTATCTTGTTCGACAAGATTGGCTTGAGCGATCGCAATTCCCATTTGTGCTGCCACAGCTTTCAATAATCTGATCTCATCTTGTGTCCAGTTACGCGGGCGATCGTACTGGTGCAAGCATATCATTCCGTTGGCTTTTCCTTGGTAGGAAGTGCGGATGGATATCATCGACTTCAATCCTATTTGACAGCACAAATCTCTGACATTTTCTAGCAGGGGATCGGCAAAAACATCGTCAGAAACTACAGCTTGATCTTGGGACAGTAAAAACTGAACGTGAGGATTGTCCTGTATGGGAATTTCTAAATCTAAAAGCGATCTTGATGGGGCTTTTCTGTACTCAGCGACATTAAAAATTTTGGGAAATGGGTTTTCTGTGTAAGTGTGGATCAAGCAGTAATCGGCATTAAAAATTCTACCTATTTGGGCTGTCGCTGTTTGAAAAACTTGATCTTGATTTAAGCTGTAGCGGATTTCGAGAGTAATTGTCTCTAGCAGAAATCTTTGCTTGATTTGCCGTTCCAAAGCAGCTAAAGCTGTTTTAAGTTCGAGTTCTGCTTGTTTGCGATCGCTAATTTCAGCAGCAGTTCCCAGAATTTTCCAAGGTTTGCCCTGCGGTGTTCTGGCAAACACGCTCTCCCGGCTGCAAAACCACCGATATTCACCATTCTTCTGCTGTATCCGGTATTCAAAATCAAAGCTTTCGCCATCTTTTGCTGCCTCAAGTTTTTTTCTTTGTTCTGAGAATGCAGGGATATCGTCAGGGTGTATTAACTTAGGAATAAATGTGGCTGCCATCTGCTGTATTTCTTCAAACGTGTAGCCAATATCGTTATAAATTTCGCGGTTGACGTAGAGACTTCTCTCTTCTATCAAATCGTAAACGTACAATAGATTAGGATTCGTTTTAATTACTGCCGACAGCCAGTGCTGGCTTTCTCGTAGTTGTGCTTCGATCCGCTTACGTTCTTCTATTTCAGCTTCTAGCAGCGCATTTTTTGCCACAAGTTCCTTAGAAAGCCGACTGAGCAGCAGTTGATTTTCGACGCGAGCCACGACTTCTTCTATTTCAAACGGTTTAGTAATGTAATCTACCGCCCCCAGTGAAAAAGCTTTGACTTTATCAAAAACTTCATTTAAAGAGCTGATAAAAATCACAGGAATATCTTTCGTTTTCGGAGAAGCTTTTAGCTGTTCGCAGACTTGATAGCCATCCATACCGGGCATCATGATGTCCAGCAAAATCAAATCCGGTGGACTCGATAGAGCAAAGTTGAGAGCTAATTTGCCATCTCGTGTCGGTCGCAGTTTATATCCCCGCTTAGATAAAAGCCGGGATACAAGTCGCAAGCTTTCTGGATTGTCGTCCACCATTAAAATATTTTCTGGGAAAGCACTTTTGGGAAGTCTAATTGTTTCTCGTCTTGGATTTTTATCGTCAGTTGTATTCACAGCAGACCCTCAAATTACTCAAATTTTTTATGTGGGAATACTTTTAAGTCATTAACCGTTTGTAGCTAACACTCTCAGGTAAACCAGCACAACTCTTGGGTAGATAGCACACTCCTAAATTATTTGTAATTATATCAAAAATAAGAATAGTTTGAAAATGTGTGGAAATCTAATTATCGCAGCCCATCAAGAAAACAGCCGAGATTTATCAAATCACAGGCTCAGCAAGCAAGTTTGATTAAAGGTAAAATTTTTATAATGTCTAGAAACCGATTTCGCTTGCCTTTATCTGGTGGATAGCTATTGTGTATTCTAAGTAAATATCCTTAGTCGAAAGGACAATTAAAAACCTCCCCGATCAGTGGTATCAACTTAAGACTAAAATCCTTTGTTTCTCTGGTTTTTATCCAAGTCTTGAGTCCGGTAAATCCCCTTTCTTAAGCAAGGCTAGGAAAATTTAGGCATAATTGTCAAACAGTATACCGTTACTATATTTGAGCTTAAGTTGACACCAATGGACCCTGAAACACTCCTACAATATCTTATATTTTATTTACACCGTCCGGCGGCTGATTTATGGTATCTTTGTCTCAGCCTGCAATTCCCCACAAGCGGCGTACACGGCTTTCACGTTATACCAATTCAGAAAAATTCGAGCGATTTCTAAAGCTAACTGCGGCTTACCTTGGTCAATCAACCACTGCAAAAAAGGAGTCATTGTCCGCTCGTTCAGCATCCCACCTAATGATAAAAATCCCCACAGTATTTGGTGCAAAACAGTCATTTGAATCATCATCCGCACTTCCCAACTAGGGTGCTTTTGATAAAACAAAACTCCCATTCTCCCGCGCTGAATTTCTCGGTCAATCATGCCAGGAATTTGCTCTAAACTAAAAGGTGGGTGCCAGTGATAGCCGACAGCCGCCGGACATTTAATCAATTTTAAACCTAATTTTTTCAACCTCACACCCAACTCTAAATCTTCCCATCCGTACAGTTGAAAGCGATTGTCAAACAGTCCAGCAGCCAGCAGCCAGTGCCGGGCGATCGCGACATTTCCCGTAGCAAAATAAGCAGCCGAAAAATCGGTTATTTTGTAAGGTTCCGAAGTAGGATTATCGAAATTACAAGTATTAATCACGCTGCCGTAAGTAAAAACCGCATCAGTATCTTTGTAACCCTGTAGCAAAGCATCTGCGTGGGCTTGCAAAAAATGCTCTGTTACCACCAAATCGCTGTCAATAAAAATAATCGTATCGCCCTTAGCATCTTCAACGCCTAAATTGCGCGCAGCGGCGGGGCCTTGGTGACATTGGGCGATCGATCGCACATGAGGCAACAAGTCGGCATCTGCAGCCAACCACTCCAGCGTCCCGTCCGTCGAGCCGTCGTCCACCACTATTATTTCATACTCTCTCACAATCTCACCGAACTGCTGATTTTCCAAAGCCAGTAGACATTTTGCCAAAATCGGTTTACGATTATACGTCGGAATCACAACACTAAAAAACACGGTTTTTCCCCATCTCCAAAGTTACCGTATCCCACGGTAGCAGATTTTCCGCAGCAACTCCCCCCCCAAATAGCAAAGTTTAGCAAAAAAAGAATATATAAATCTGTACTATTTCTGACAAGAATCGATCTCAATTAGGTGCATAATGAAAAGTCGGTTAAATCGGATATCTTGCACCATTCTCCGAAACAGCCTTTCTGGCCTGTTCCACACAAATTAAATTTTCTTGTGGGTTGGGCTCTTCTAGCCCGCCCCGGAGCGAGATTATAGTAAATGGTGCAAGATGTCAGTTAAATTCAGGATGTAAATAGCAATGAGTCGCGCTAAAAAAGTTGTGCTAGCATATTCGGGCGGAGTCGATACCTCAGTCTGCATTCCTTACCTCAAAAACGAGTGGGGTGTGGAAGAAGTAATTACTCTGGCCGCGGATTTGGGACAGGGAGACGAATTAGAACCGATCCGCAAAAAAGCTTTAGCATCCGGTGCTTCGGAATCTTTAGTTATTGATGCTACCGAAGAATTTGTCAAAGACTATGCGTTTCCAGCGATTCAAGCTAACGCACTTTACGAAAACCGTTATCCCCTTTCGACTGCCCTGGCTCGCCCGCTGATTGCTAAATTGTTAGTAGAAGCTGCGGAAAAATACGGTGCAGATGCGATCGCCCACGGTTGCACAGGTAAAGGAAACGATCAGGTGCGGTTCGATGTGTCGATCGGCGCGCTCAACCCCAAGATTAAAATCTTAGCACCGGCGCGGGAGTGGAAAATGAGCCGCGAGGAAACGATCGCATACGGCGAGAAATGCGGCATTCCGTCCCCGGTGAAAAAGTCTTCCCCTTACAGTATCGATCGCAACTTATTAGGAATGGCAATCGAAGCCGGAATCCTCGAAGATCCTTGGGCGGAACCGCCGGAAGAGGTGTATTTGATGACAAAGGCGATCGAACAAACTCCCGACACACCCGAATACATAGAAATCGATTTCGATTGCGGAAATCCTGTCAGTTTGAACGGCAAAAAATTATCACCAGTTGCCCTAATTTCCCAACTCAACGAAATAGTTGGAAACCACGGAGTCGGCAGGATTGACATGATTGAAAACCGCTTAGTCGGGATTAAATCGCGGGAAATTTACGAAACACCAGCGATTTTAGTTTTGATGCACGCGCACCGAGATTTAGAAAGTTTGACCTTGACAGCCGATGTGACTCGGTACAAACGCGGCATCGAAGAAACCTACAGCCAAATGATTTACAACGGTCTTTGGTACAATCCTTTGAAAACCGCTTTAGACGCATTTATTCAGGACACGCAAAAGCGAGTAACTGGAACCGTGCGACTCAAACTATTCAAAGGAAATGCGACAATTGTTGGCCGCAAATCTGAAAATTCTCTCTACAGTTTCGACTTAGCAACCTACGGCGCAGAGGACGAATTCGATCACAAAGCTGCTGAAGGATTTGTCTATGTTTGGGGGCTACCAACCCGCGTTTGGTCGGAGAAAAATAGAGGTTATAAATAGGAGCGAATTAGGGTTAAAAACCTGATGTTAAGCCGCCAAATCGAATTATGATTAACAATTCGATCTTAATCCGCCGAATCGAATTGGCGGCTACACAAACAAAGTCCGCCTTCGCGGAATTAGAGTAGGGTGTGCACAGCACACCTTATTTGCCACAATCGCCCAACCTCTGCCAATTGCCTAAGTCATGAGTTAGTAAGATACAGTAATAATTAGTAATTGGTAACAGGTTGTTATCCTAATAATTTGTTAAATTGTCTTCACACAAATTTAGCTTTGAGGTAGGGGTTTAAACCCCTGCCGGATTGCGGCAGGGCTGCGCCAGGATTGCTGGGTCAACGTAAAACAGCCGATCCCTAAGATTTCTGTTTTTCCACACTTCCCAAATCCAACTTAGCCCGCAACTCTTCCTTAATCCGATTTAAAATAGACTCCTCATCCAAAGAAGACAAAATCTTGCTCACAACAGCCTTTGGCCCATCATCTCCCCAAGAAGCACCATTAGCCAAATAAGCCTTAGTAACTTGACCGATACCGTAGGAAGAAACCCCCGCGATCGCAGCTTGCGTCACCGCCACAGACAAATAAGGCGCTAAAGCCAAACCCCCCGTCGCCGGCGTCGCCAAACCCAACAATCCTTTCACAGAACTCAAACCAAAATTAGCCAACAATTCACCCGCAGTAATCCCCCCCATACTAATCGCAATCTTTTGCAGCAATTCCACCGCGCCCGCTTCCGTCATCGCAATGCCGTAAACTTTAGATAAAGTTAATATCATCACCACATCAATTACCGCACCGCTAAGAATATCAACTACAGTAATTGGATTAAGTGCGATCGCCACCGCTTTAGTCATTACCGCGTTCCAGATAATTCGATTAGCCGCGTTATCTCGAATTTCCATTTTTCGCTGCACCAACTGCTCGTTAATATCCCCCGCACAGAGCATGGTATTCAGCGCGACCAAAGATTTGCCTTCTCGGTCTAAAATCTCCAAAATCTTTAATTTTAAATCTTGCACTTGTGGCAAACTGCGAGTCATTTGCACCCCCATACTTCCGTCGGGACGGCGCACCGCCCTCGCCGTCAAAGGGGAAGCCGCCGCCATCACAATTTCATCGGGAGACAACAATTCTCTCACGCGATCGTCTCGAATTTTATGATAAATTGCCAGCCTGTCTGCATCAGGATACTGGTCAATTTTATTAAACACTAATAACATCGGTTTTCCGGCTTCCCGCAACTGCGAAAGTGCTGCATATTCCACCTTCGTAATGTCGCCAGCCACCACAAACAAAATCAAATCAGCTTGTTGAGCAACGCGACGGGCTAAAAGTTCGCGAGTTTCGCCGTCAACTTCATCTATTCCCGGAGTATCGACTAATTCAACTTGCGACAAACGGTAAATAACTGGCGAAAGTCGTAGCGTAGCGGGGCGTAAGCCATCGGGCAAATTCTCATCAATTCCCTCTCCGACATCCCACTGCCCGATAGTCGTCGTGCGAGTCACCCCGTGAGTCGGGCCAGTTTCAAACACATTTTGACCTAACAGCGCGTTCAAAACCGAAGATTTTCCCCTTCCCACCATCCCAAACACAGCTATTTGCACGCAAGCGCGCTCTAGCTTGTCGAGCATTTTTTCCAACCCGCCAATTTCCGGCTCCAGTCCAGTTCGCTCTTGAACTGTCAAGTCGAGATTTTCTACTATATCTCGCAGAGCATCTTTAGCGTGGCGCAGGTTGAGTTCTGCCTGAATGTCTGCGAAGCTTAAAATTGTGTCATCTAATTCGCGATCGACATTTGAAAAATCAGAGGCTTCAGTCATTGTTACCTGATGTTATAGCTTTGCTTCACTTAAAGTTTCAACCTATACGATGCTATTCTAGCTTTTTCTGTCTGCTTTGTACATTAGGGGTACCGCAAGGGTGTGTTTAGAATCCGGGTAGAGAGACATCAATGCTGTCCCCCTACAGATATCATGTAAAACCTGTTTAATTTACAACAATGATTAACCGCCTCCAAATAATAGCCAGTTATCCATTTCCTTTACGTGTGATAATTTTTCTATTAAGCTTGTTAGCAATTTGGCTGCCACTAGCAGCACCAATTTATCTGTTAGTTAAAGATAGTAACCTAGCAACTATTTTGACAATGGGATTGTTGTTTACTGAGTTTCTGTTCCTAGTGCCGCGCTGGGGAAAACAGGTTTACGGACAAACCCAATTACTCAAAAGTTACGGTTTAATCAATACGCGAAAAAACGGTTTTGAGCTTTTAATTGGATTGGCGATCGGGCTTTTGCTCACTTTCAGCTTATTTGCGGTGCAAGGGCTGTTCGGCTTAGTCGCGTGGCAAAATTCAAATAATTTGCCTAGAATCATCGCAGAAGGGCTATTAAGCGCCCTTGGAGTCGGTTTTGCGGAGGAGTTGGTATTCCGTGGTTGGTTGCTGGACGAGTTGCAGCGGGATTACAATTATAAAATATCTCTGTGGGCGAATAGCCTGGTGTTTGCTCTATCTCATTTTATCAAACCTGTCGCGGCCATGCTGCGGAGTTGGCCGCAGTTCCCGGGGTTGTTGTTGCTGGGTTTGATTCTGGTTTGGGGAAAAAGATCGCGCCAAAATCGCCTCGGTTTGTCGATCGGGCTTCATGCAGGTTTAGTGTGGGGATATTACATGATTAACATCGGGCAGTTAGTGCGATATTCGGCATCGGTTCCCGAGTGGGTGACAGGAGTTAACGGCAATCCGCTAGCTGGGGCCGTGGGGCTGTTGTTTTTGAGTGTCTTGGCCTTGGGAATGCGAAAAATGTCTGAACATTCTAAAAGTTTGTAGTAAGGACGAAGACTGCTTATTTTCCCCTATTTTGAAGACTAAACTACTCACTACTAATCAACTTATTCAGAAATTTATAAATGTATGAAACTCACCATCTTTGCAACTGCTACACTGTTAATTTCTACAGGTATCTTTGATCCTGCAAAAGCAGAAAATACCACACAAGCCAAGCCAAGTAATTCTTTAGTTCAAGTGCAGGTAATACGAGAACCAATTCTCAATGCTTGCGTGCAGAATCAAGCTGAAACTTTGCCAAATCCTTTTAGCGATGTACCTTCCAATCACTGGGCTTACAAAGCTGTTTTGACAATGTATTATTGCGGGGCTTACCGAGAAGCGACGCCCCCTGCTTTAATTCAAGAATTACTGGAATCGGGAGATACTACTAGAGAAAGTTTGCCTTCCCGATTACCATTTACCGATTTCTCATTACAGCGATTCCCCCTCATTAATTAAAGAACTACGGGAATCGGTATATTTTACTAGAGGAAGTTTTTATTGCCAATTACCGTTTCCACATTTCCTATTACCAAAATTTTAAAACTGAGCCCGAACCGTAAACGAATAATCGCCACCTGGTTCTAATTGATAATCCCATTTCTCCAGAAAGCGGTGCAGCGGTTCCTGAATCAATGCCCTACCCTGAGAAGGCTCAAGTATCAGTGTTTTTTCTGACGTGAAACGCCACTGAAACTGCCACTCAAAATTGCCGGCAGTCACTTCACCCTCAATCGTGCCTTTTTGCCAAGATTGGCCAGTAACTCGGACATATGCAGTTGTTTCAGGCAAACGTCTCGAACTCACCTTTTTGTTTCCGCGTTTGTTTCTGCAATTGTGCGACTATTGTAAAGGCTCATGGCTTTTTCTACTCCTTGGTGGAGACTTAGTTCCACAGCTTCTACAACCAGTTTAAGCACTTTTTCTACTAACTGACTTTCCTCTGAGGAAAACTTTCCTAACACGAAGGAAATCGTATCTTTCTCATTTTTAGCAGCATCGTTTTGAGGTTTGCCGATGCCAATCCGCAAGCGGGGAAATTTGTCTGTACCCAAATGAGAAATTGTCGATTTCATGCCGTTGTGTCCGCCTGCAGAACCTGCAAGTCGCATTCTCAATTTCCCGATCGGCAAATCCATATCATCGTATACTACTAATACCGACTCCGCAGGTATTTTGTACCAATCCGTCGCTGCCCGAATCGCTTGGCCCGACAGATTCATGTAAGTAAGCGGTTTCAGCAAGCGGATTTTCTGTCCCCGCGGCCGGTTTCCCTCGCCAAATATGCCTTGAAATTTGCGATTTTCCGACAGCGAAATCTGCCAAGATTTAGCCAAGGCATCGACAGCATTAAAGCCTATGTTGTGTCGGGTGCGATCGTATTTAGGTTCGGGATTTCCCAACCCAACTATTAGCTGGGGAATCACTAACTCCGCTGGTGTTTCCGACTTCTGAGTGTTGTTCATTTAACTGTCTGTGCTATCTTCCTTGGGCTTCGCCGCCGCGAGTTTTTCAGTTTCGGGTTTGCTGCTAGTTGCTACAGCTTCTTCTAACTGCTTGGCTTCCCGCGTGAACTCCGACTCAAACTCCCGCGAAGCGTCTTGAAAGCCACGAATTGCCTTCCCCATACTCCTGCCGATTTCGGGTAATTTTTTCGGGCCGAATACCAAAAGGGCGATCGTAAAAATAACGGCCATTTCCGGCAACCCAATGCCAAAAATATTCATGGTTTTTCTCCTGCAATTTATTTAGTTACTTCTTGTTTATTTATGCCAAAAGTAATCGGAAAGGGTAAGGAAAAACGGGAAAACTTAGCTTTTACCCTTTCTCCTCAACCCTCAGCTTTTACTTTTAGCCTTACTGTTTTGCGATCAATTTTTAGCGGCCGAGACTCGACCAATCCATATCCACACTCTCCAGAATTAGCGAAGAGTTGTAGATTTGCAAAATAATCAACAAGAACACGAAAAACAGTCCAATGAAAACGCTCATCAACAGCGTGGTGCCCCAACCCGGAGCGACCTTGCCGTACTCTGAGTTAAGGGGTTTGAGTATATCTCCTAACCAAGTCCGTTGTGCCATAAGTCACCTACAATGAATCTCTACAGAAAAGTTTGACATATTTCTACCGCTAATTGCGATCGCAATTTCTCAGAAATGTGGCATGGGGGACTGGGAGAAGGGGGAGTGGGGGTTGGGCACCATACCGTATTGCGCCTAAAATCACTAGACTTTCAGACGGATTGTTATTTTTTGTAATATTATAGAGTGGATCACTCATAATAGATCAAAAATATGGAACCTGCAGCAGTTCTTGGCATTTCACTGGGTGTGTGTCTGGTCGCAATCACCGGATTCTCGATCTACACCGCTTTCGGTCCCCCTTCTAAGGAATTGAGAGATCCTTTTGAAGAACACGAAGACTAAAGAAGAACGAAGTTCGGTAACGAGCAATGTATCGGATGTAACGGAGGTCAGGAAGAAGGAAGATTTTTTCCCTCTCCCCATCTCCCTCTCTCCCTCTCCCCATCCCTCTCGCCATCGGCTCGGAGGTATTTTTATAGCGGGAAAAAAGTGATGCTGTGGGGCGATCGCCTGTCGCCTACTCGTCAAATGGTATATTTTTCAGAAATACAGTAAATCTCTATTCCATTTAAGCTAAACATTATTAGGTGTCAGGCTAAAGCATCATGGGGAACACATTTGGGCATTTATTTCGGATCTCGACATTTGGGGAATCTCACGGCGGCGGTGTGGGAGTAGTAATTGACGGTTGCCCGCCCCTGGTGTCGATCGACGCATCGGAAATTCAAGCCGAACTCGATCGCCGCCGCCCCGGCCAAAGCAAAATTACCACACCTCGTAAAGAAGCAGATACCTGCGAAATTTTGTCAGGGGTGTTTGAAGGCAAAACTTTGGGAACGCCGATTGCAATTTTAGTCCGCAATCAAGACACTCGCCCCCAAGATTACGGCGAAATGGCGACAACTTACCGCCCTTCCCACGCTGACGCTACCTACGATGCTAAGTACGGAATTCGTAACTGGCAAGGCGGAGGTCGATCGTCCGCAAGAGAGACAATTGGTAGAGTAGCAGCAGGGGCGATCGCAAAAAAAATTCTCAAACAAGCAGCAGGAATCGAAATAGTCGGCTACGTCAAACGCATCAAAGACTTAGAATGTGTCGCCGACCCGGACACTGTTACCTTAGAACAAGTAGAAAGCAACATCGTCCGCTGTCCAGATGCCGAATGTGCCGAAAGAATGATTGAACTGATCGAAAAAGTTCGCGACAGCGGAGATTCGATCGGCGGTGTAGTTGAATGCGTCGCCCGCAATGTCCCCAAAGGCCTGGGAATGCCCGTATTCGACAAACTCGAAGCCGACTTGGCCAAAGCCATCATGTCCTTGCCCGCCAGCAAAGGCTTTGAAATTGGTTCCGGGTTTGCCGGGACTCTGCTCAAGGGCAGCGAACATAATGATGAATACTATACTGATGATAAGGGTGTAATTCGTACAGTGACGAATCGCTCTGGCGGAATTCAGGGTGGAATTGCTAACGGCGAAAATATCATTTTGCGGGCGGCGTTCAAGCCGACTGCGACAATTCGCCAGCAGCAGCGCACCGTTACCCGAGAAGGCGAAGAAACGCTGCTGGCTGCCAAGGGACGGCACGACCCTTGCGTTTTGCCAAGAGCTGTGCCAATGGTGGAAGCGATGGTAGCTTTAGTGTTGTGCGACCATCTGCTGCGCCATCACGGACAATGTGGAACCTTAAAGCCTGAATTTTAAAATGGAAATCAGCTTGTCCTCTGTAGCGGCAACTCCCGTTGATTGCCCTCAACCCTCCGAATCAATAAAAGGTATAGATGATTTTGTAGTACAGTTTTGGGGCGTGCGGGGCAGTGTTCCGACACCCGGAGAGGAAACTGTTCGCTACGGCGGCAATACTTCTTGTTTGGAAATGCGAGTCGCTGGCAAACGCTTGATTTTTGACGGCGGAACAGGCTTGCGGATGCTGGGAGACCAGTTGGTGCAAGAAATGCCCGTGCAAGCTTATATGTTTTTTACTCACTATCACTGGGATCACATTCAAGGTTTCCCGCTGTTCGCCCCAGCTTTCATCCGCGGCAATAGCTTTGATATTTACGGGGCGACTCCGCCGGATGGAGATTGCATGAAAAGGCACTTCGTCGAACGGGTGCTCCACTCGAATTCGCCAGTGCCGCTGATGGGTTTGCAGGCAGATTTGAATTTCTACGAACTCAATCACAACCAGACGATGATGCTGGACGATATTGAGATTAGGACGGGTTCTCTGAATCACCCCAATACTGCTATGGGATATCGGGTGAGTTGGCAGGGACGATCGGTTGTTTACTGTTCGGATACTGAGCATTTTCCCGATCGACTAGATGAGAATGTTTACAATTTAGCCCTCGACGCTGACGTGCTGATTTACGACGCGATGTACACAGACGAGGAATATCACAACCCCAAGTCTCCGAAGGTGGGTTGGGGACACTCGACTTGGCAGGAAGCCGTGAGAATGGCTAAGGAGGCGCGGGTGAAACGAGTGGTGATTTTTCACCACGATCCGGCTCACACAGACGATTTTCTCGATCGCATCGCCGAAGATGTGCAAATCGCTTTTCCGAAGGCTGTCATGGCACGCGAGGGTCTTATTTTGCCGATCGGCTTCTGAACCTTCGCCCTTGTGAGCTCGATGGAACCATCAACCGATCAAACCATAATTGTTATGTGAATATGTGGAGCTGGTCTCGCGCCCAGCTCCACAATTTTTTTAATACGCAGCAAACTCTTAACTGCATGGTATAATTCTTGCTTGTTAAGTTTTAAGGCAGAGTATTTAAGGTTTTTTTTATTCTTCAACCGCGTCCGCAAGACGCCAAGACGTAAGATAATTGGAGAATTGCCAAGGGTGAAAAGGAGACTGTTTTGAATGTCAACAAACACGGGGAGGCGAGGCGATCGCACGTCTGAGTGCTAGTCTGATGCCAGTAGACTTCCAGAAGCCTTGTTACAGATTAATTATTAAGGACAAAAACTGAAGTTATAGCTCGGCTCAAATAAAAGGGCGATCGGTTTTTTCGGATCATGAATATTGACAACTCTCAAAAGCTAATAGCTTTTAGGTAGAAGCAGAGAAAATTTTCAGCAGTCAATTTGACTAACCAGAAAGAAACGATGGCTTTTGGGTTTGGCAGGAGCTGCGGCAAGTGAATGTTATGACTTGACTATCAAAATGGGAAATTTACGTTTTAGATCTTCAGCACATCAATACAGATGGATTGCCTTAGGCAGTTTTGCTGTAATTATGGGTATTTCAGGCGCCCTGGCCTACCGCCTCGCCCCGCCCCCCGGATTCATGGCTCAAGGCACTCTCACTTCTAATAATCCGCCAGTCAAATTTTCGAGTACGGGCACGACAATTCTCAAGCAGGGAGAGCAACTCACCCCAGAGGTTCTGCTGGCAGATAATGTTGTCAAAGCAGTGGCAGATGCAGTTAAGCTGTCGCCCCAGCAAGTTCGACAAAATGCTAGTGTCAAAATTTCTAAGCCGGAACAACCCCTAGAGATTGTTGTTGGGTATCGCTCGCTCGATCAGGAGCAAGCAATCCAAACGGTGGATATGTTGATGAAGGGCATGGTGGAAAAAAGCCGCCTGATTAACAGATATCGGTGGCAATCAGTCAATCAGTCGCTCAATCAACGCTTGGCACAAGTCACTCAAGACCTGAAACAAGCTCAGCAAAAACTCGACCAATACGAAAGAGAACGCGCTCGCCTGTTGCAGCAAATGAAGCTTCAGCAAGACTTTTACAACAAAACTCAGCTTGCAATGGCGGATACGCAAGCTTCGGAAAAAGAAATGGTCAGCAGTTTGGCCGCCGCTACAGTGCCACAAATTGTGGCGACGCCCACGAGCGATCCGACAGTGCCTCTGATTTTGGGAATTGGCCTGCTGTTGGCAATTTTGGTCAGCCGGGGTTTGATTCCTTCGGTGGCCGATTGGAAATACAAGGCAGCTTTTCAGCGAGAAGAAAGCGAAAGGCTCCAAAGTGCTTTGTACCGACTGATCAAAGAAGGTCGCGGCGAAATAACTCTGGTGCGGTTTGCGATGGAAACGCGGCTGTCGCCGGATGTCGCTCAGCGTTTTTTGAACCAACAAGCTGAAGTATTTAATGCCAATTGCGAAATTAAAGACGACGGCAGTATCTTGTATCACTTCCACATTTAAAGGGCTACGAGCGATCGCACTCCACAGAAGACTTTAGCCGATCGAGGCATCACTCCTCGATCGGCTTGTTTTTTTCTTAATAGGACTTATATCAGGTTCGGTCGATCGACTATCCCGCTCTAGGTGGGCACTGGTTTACGGGATCTATAACTTATACTACAACTACAGATTGTGGTAAGCCCGCCGACGCGAGCTGGCGTTGCGGTGATTTTACCAAACGTTATATTACCCTCAACCCGGTTTCTTAGCTTGTAGGATGCCCCGGAGCTAAACATTGCTCGATCGACAGAGGTGTTGACTAACGTAGAGCACCCGAAGATGGGGCCAGTTCGTTCCAGACTGGCTAAAAAATATTTTTTTGTTCCCCTTGCTTTTTGCTTAAATATATGTATAATGATAAAAAATCAGTAAATATACGGTTGCTTTTTACCTGAGTTACCTGGTTGAGGGGTAATTTATCCTTAAATCTTTCTTAAGGTAGAAGTCAACTCAGTAGAAATGCGGTAGCATTGAGCAGTAGCCGATTCAGCGAGATTATGTAGTTTCACATCAGAAACTCGATCGGGCAAAAGCCTGGAATCAAACTCCCCAACTGATAGCTTACATTTTCATATTGAACTTTTGTAATCACCTAGAGGCTAAATCATGATTTTAGGAATAATTGGTTCTTCTTTCCTAGCTTACTTTTTGCTAATGTCGGTCGCTAATTACGGCGACACTGGAATGTAGATTAGTTAAGGCACTTATGCACCGAGACATAAGGCAGCAGGCAAAAAAAGCTGTTTGACAACTTCTTGAGAACTTCGATTAAGTCTCAGCTTGGCCCATGTCTGTCGTATCAGCTCGGACAAAAAAATGGATGGATGAAGGAGTCGTTAAGTACCGCTGTGACTGGGAAGAAGCAGACCCTGTAGCTGCCCGGAACATAGCAGATTTGATGGACTGGCGCGATCGGCTCCACGCTTGGGGATTAATTGGCGTCTACGAAAATGGCATAGGGTTTGGGAACGTCAGCGTCAGACTAGGCAATTCTTGCCAATTCGTAATTTCGGGAACCCAGACTGCACACTTGAGGACTCTGGGACCAGAATTCTACTGTACTGTTACCGAATTCGATTTAGAACAAAATTTCCTCGGCTGCCGGGGCCCCGTACAAGCTTCGTCGGAGTCCCTGACTCACGGGGCGCTGTACCTTCAGAGAGAGGATGTGGGCGGGATAATTCACGTCCATAATCCAAAGCTATGGCAGCAACTGCTGTTTAAGATTCCTACTACTAGAAAAGAAATACCTTACGGCACTCCTCAGATGGCCTTAGAAATGTTTAGACTTTTTGAGGAGGAGAATTTGGCAGAGCGCAAAATTCTGGCGATGGCCGGTCACGAGGACGGCATTATCTGTTTTGGCAGAACCGTGGACGAAGCTGGCAAAGTGCTTTCGGCTGTGACTGGTTACACCTGAGATCTTGCACTATTCTGAGAAAAAGCTAAGAAACCGGGTTTATTGACAAAAAACCTAGGATTTTACCTGTGTCTGTGGCAAGAAACTAAGGTGATGGCGTGGATGCCGGATTTGAGTTAGACTGAGCTTTACCCTTGACATCGGGCCACTGGCTCGATTTAGCCTAATGGGTTCAAAACTTTTGAAGTGCCTCTTGCCTCTGCGGTAAGGGAAAGATATTTTTAAATAGAAACACATTATATAACAAAAGCTGAGAGTCATCGTGAATCAAACTAAACTTGTAAGCTCAAAAGAATTGCAATCAGAGGTATCTCGTCTCACCGAAGAGCTGCAAATGCGCGACCAATTGGTGCAGCAGTTGTCTCAAGAACTTTTCAGGCTGGTTAAGGGCAATTCGAGTTTTGTGCCGGCGCCGGAAGTTTCCGATCGCCACCAAGCTCAAATGCAGGCAATGCGGGAACAACTCCAAGCTGTTGAAGAACAGGTGGGTTTTTATCAAGAACAAATTGCAGAGCGAGATGCTGAGGTTTACCAACTGCGGCAGTCTGTGCAAGAATTGACGGATCGCTCTCGGATGCTGGAACAGGTAGTACAGGAATTGCCAGGGGTTTACCGCCAGAAGTTTGCCGAACGGATCGAGCCGATTAAGGAAAAGTTGGATCAACTGCAAAAGGAAAACCGCCAGTTGCACACTGAGTTGCAAAGCGTAACTTACCGTCTAGCTGTGCGGAACCGCAAGGCGAAGGGCTTGGATCTGCCGAGTGTCGATGCTGAGGACGATCGGGGAATTCAAATGCCGAGCTTTGGCAATGTCTAAGGTTTTGATTGTGGCGGGTGGTGAGACTGATCCGGCCACAAGTCTCAAGGTGGCGATCGCTCAATCTCATCCTTTAACTGAAGTCAATATCTGTGGGGTTTCTGAACTTAATTCTGGCGCGATCGCTCCGGGTGGGGCGATCGTTTGTCCTTTGACGCTGGATGTGCCAGAAAATCTGGTTTTTCCGGCTCAAGATGTGTTTCGATTTTGCGGAAATATTTCGGCGGTGCGCGATCGAGTGTCTCAGGAGTTACTTTTTCCCGTCGGAGGTGGCAATTTTTGGCTGCCTGTGGTGTTGACTACAAAGGGGCCACTGTATGCTGAGGTGATCGGTGGGGAACCTGACAAGCAGTCTGGCGAGTTGAGTTACTCTCAACCGGTGCATTTGTCGGATGTTTGGCGACAGCAATTGTATGAGTTGGCTTACCGCTTGCTGAATCTTTTAAATGCGCCGCCGGCGACTTATTTGATGCAGTTTGGGTTTGTAGAGGAAAGGATTTGTTTCGATCGACTTTGGCCTTTTCCGGCTGCACCTGCGATCGCTTCTGTCGGCGTTCAAGTGCCTGATTTATTTGTTTGTCATTGGTATTGCTTGACAAATCAACCTATTTATGATATAGAAATTAGCTCTACGCTTGATTGAAGTCTCTTGCAAACTTGAGATTTAAACTGGGGATCTGATTTTCATCAAGCAACTAAAGCCGGAGGTTCAGGGGAGACAATTTGGTCGAAACTGTCGAAGATTTCAAAGAGTTGGTCGAGTTGAGTAATTTCAAAAATTAGCTTGACTGTGGCTGAGAGGTTGCAGATGACGAGGCGGCATCCCCGGTGGCGAGCGGCGTTGAGTCCACCGACTAAGGCGCAGATACCGGAACTGTCGATGAAATCTACCGCGCCCATGTCTATTACCCAGAGTTTGTGGCGATCGGGCACAATCTCGGCTAGCTGTTGCTGGAGGAGGCTGCCTGCTTGGGAGTCGAGGCAGTTGTTAGGTTGAAGGACGATGGGTGGGTTTAAGTTCGGAAATTCCATAGCAGTTATCCTACGATCATAAAGTATGAATAAGTTAGTTTAGTTGCTGACTCTCTTGAAAAACTCAGGGGATGTCAGCGTATGTTTTAGGAGGCGCGATCGGGCTAGGGAATCGGTGGGAAGAGCCGTTGTGATAAATTTAGTAGGAAGCTAGGTAGCGATCGCGCCGAACGCAACCGCAAAAATTCTCTATTAATCTAGTATGCCTGAAAGGCTAATTTTTAGTTAGGCCAGCGATCGCGACAACAGTGTGTTCTTCATCACAGCGAAAGATTGCACTATTGGCTGAATCGAGCCAATATATAAATGTATTGAGCTTTGCAAAAGTTTACGAAGGCAGTATCGAATGTCTTTTGAGTTTTTATCGTTAGAGACTATTCAGCAATTCGCGCGTGATTACGGCTACTGGGCAGTATTTCTGGGAATTTTGCTGGAAAATCTGGGAGTTCCTCTTCCAGGCGAGACTATTACGATTGCTGGCGGGTTTTTAGCTGGCAGCGGGGAACTGAATTACTGGTTTGTACTCGGCAGTGCGATCGCCGGTGCGACTGTGGGAGGAAACCTTGGTTATGCGATCGGCAGGTACGGTGGCTGGCCACTGCTGCTGAAGCTGGGAAAATTTTTCCGCTTTCGAGAAGAACAACTGTTTGACTTAAAAGAACAGTTTAGTAAAAATGCAGCTAAAGCCGTATTTTTGGGCCGTTTCATCGCACTGCTGCGAATTTTTGCTAGCCCCCTAGCAGGTATTGCAGAAATGCCTTTTTGGAAATTTTCACTGTTCAATGTTCTGGGTGCTGCCAGTTGGGCATCGGTAATGGTGAGTTTATCCTACTTCTTGGGACAAGTTGTGTCTTTAGAGAAGTTGGTAGCTTGGGCAGCTCAATTTGCGGTATTTGCTTTGCTGTTAGCAGTTGCTTGGATTGCAATTCCTATTTGGTTGGAGTCGCGGAGTTTGGACAAGACTAAATAAGATTGGTGGTTAGACTTTTTGCAAAAGTTCGGGATTTTCTGTTTTTAACCGCAGATGAACGCAAATGAACGCAGATATTATCTATTTTTGCAAAAAGTCTAAGGATTGGCGATCGCCTATTAATAAGTCAGGACTTCTGTCCTCAAAATCATCAAGTTGGTAGCGCGAACTTCTATCCTCAGTCTCATCTCTGCTTAGTATGAGGATGTTCTTGGATGGAGTTAAATAGGATTTCAAAAACTTGATCGCTATAATTATAATTCACAGAATGCTGCCAACCAAAGAGGAGAAGAAGTGCGATCGCAATAATCAGGGTGTTCGCTGAAAGGCGATGTCATAAATACTCTAGCTCTTCAATTACTTTCAACCGTCTATTAGCAATATCTTCATGACTTACGCAATCATGGGCGTTAAATCAAAGCTTGGAGATTACTTCAATAGGCTATGTTATTACAGAAAATAGTAGTGTACGTGATCTATAGTCATTTCAAATAAAAAAGAGACACTATTGAGCGCAGTAGGCACAGATGAGTTCATCTAAAGATGTGCCAGGAGGAGCATACATTCTAGCTCGCTTTAAGGCACTAAAATCGTGTTCAATATCGTTCAGATCAGGAGAATATTTTGGGAGAAAAAGAACTTGATGCTCCGTTTCCTCTACCAGTTCGCGAATGGCTGTTTTTCGATGAATCGGTGCATTATCCATGATTAAGATAGATGGCTTGGTCAGAGAGGGTAATAAATATAAAGATAACCACCCTTCAAAACCTTCTGCATTGAGGCTGCCCGTAAAAACCATTGGGGCAATTAAGTCCTTTTTTCCTTTCCTTCTTCCAGCTACTAAATTTTCTCTTTTCCCACGTTTTCCTGACTTTTCACCCCAGATTTTTTTGCCTTTTTTTGACCATCCTAATGCACAATTTTGAAACTCTTCAAATCCTGACTCATCTATAAAAACCAGACTTTGACTTCCCAATACTTTAATTAACTCTCGGAGATATCTGTAGTAGTTTATTCTTTCTTCTCGGTTTCTTTCGTGATAACGAAGTTGTTTTTTTTTCGAGTAATTTTCATTTCTTTAAGAGCATAAGATATGGCACTTGGTCTGACCCCAAACTTCTTGGCTCTGTCAATTAATCTGGCATCTGGGTTCTCTTTTACATCGTTTTCTAAGGCTTTCCAATCTAGCTTTCTCTTACGTCTTTTTACCTGGGTGGCCAATACGGTCTGTCCGACCCAGCCACCGATATATCGTTGCCCTCCCTACCTGAAAAATTCTGGTTGCTTGAGCGATACGACCGCCATTTTCTACATAATCCACTACTCTTTTTCTCAAATCAATACTGTAAGACATTTTCCTAACTGGTTCACTATTTTTATTAATTTTACCTCATTTTTAAATAGTCTCATACTTATTTGAAATGACTATAAATCCTCTGGAGATCCCTGAATACACCAAGGAAACACCTTATTTACGATGGAACCCCAACATCGATCAATTTTAGCTTCATTAGTTCGGTCATTTAGCAATAACAAAATCATACTTTTTTATCTAATATCTCCTTTTGATTCCTCTTTTAATGCTTATTGAACTTGCTCTATTTGTTTTGGAGTCAGATAATTTTGGGCGGATAGTCTTGCACTAATTGACGGAAATACTTTTGAAGTCTACCGTATTTAAAAGCATAATAGCTTATTTTTTAAATTTCATTTAAAATTGTAGCAACGAGTCGGTAGTGGTGAATAGTAATGGTCAAGAGCGAAGAGAGGCATTGTAATGATGCACAAAGTACCAAATTGCACCAATAT
>NZ_JAUBQN010000048.1:0-11982 GCF_036701295.1 Microcoleus harperi Pol14_C6
AATCAGTTGACGTGCCATAACTAATGACCTCTAAACAGTATCTTTATTCTATGCAACTTCATATAAAATTGGTATTACTCATTTATGGGCTGCGCGCCAAGCTCTTAAACATACGCACAACCGGGAGCAACTGACTGTTTGGGAGAGGAATTTCAAACCGCTCGATCGCCTGATAGTCAAATTTTGTGTAAAATGGCTCTCCCGCTAGCGTCGCGATCGTCTCAACTTCCTTAAATCCAGCACGCTCAGCAGCCTGTTCGCATACTTGGATAATCAGACTTCCAATTCCTTGACGCGCCCGTGCTGGATCGACAAATAATGCACGAATCTTTGCCGAGTCGCTGTCTGGGTTGAGCAGGCTGTCTTCTCGATTATTTTTGCCTGAATCACCTCCATAAAGCGTTTTACGCTTACTCCAACCACCGCAACCAACAATTTGGTGATTGTTCTCAGCAACAAAGTATGTTTGGTCTAGAATCAGTTGAGTATCAACCCCAAAAACTAGGTCCAGGTCACCTTCAATCTGCTCTGAACTATAGTAGCCTGCTTGCAAAGCTCTAGCAGAATCAGGAATTAAAGTTGTCAGCTTAGGAATGTCTTCTAAGGAAGCTAATCGAATACAAAAATCCATTGAACCGATTGCGTCATATCAAATACGTTAGCATCGGAATTATTCATCTCTCTGTTCTCGAACTCTGCGTTCTCTGCGTACTCTGTGGTTTAATCATTCCAATTGCAGGCTGAACCTCAAATCGATCGCCAAGGCCTCCACAGTGACCGTAAAAATTTATGGCTAATGGGCATCTTTTTCTAACTGTTGGGAAATCTCTTTGAGCGTATCGATCGTGCAAATTAAGCGGGGATGCTCTGGATCTAATAAATCGAGTTGCTCCCAGGGAATACGATATCCCTTATGTAGATTGCGGGCACCCATAAGATGCAGCAAACCTGCGCCTAAATTCCAGGCAGACAAACGCTCCACGATCGCCGGTATGCCCACCAGATATTCTACAATTACCCAATCGTCGCCTTGCTGCTGGGCCCGCACCTCTTCAATGCGTCCAACGCGATTGCCCGTTGAATCAAATACGCATTTACCCAGCAGCAGTTCTAAGTGTAGTTCGCGACTTGCCATCAACTTCCTCCTGGAATGTGTTTAATCACGCGATCGCGCAGCCAAACTTCGTAGGCTAATGCGGGAGTTTGTTCGGCATCGAGATCCACTTCCACATCAATGCCGATGTTTCGCACCTTCGACCAAGCAATGCGAAACGGTTCGGTGTGTTTAGCGCCCCACTTGCTAGCAATCGCCGCAACCCAACGCGAGCAACGGGGATGAACTCGATGCGCTAAGGTGGTGACTCCTGTTTCAAGATACGCCAGTCGCGGTGGCTGTCCCTCTACGAGTTCTACAACAATGCCATCGACCTTGCCCATCTTGCGTTGGTTGCGATCGACAATCTGATTATCTAGGACATCTCGAATTACATCCATATCAACCTCCAAGCACTTCTAATGGAATGGCGACGATCGCTAGCACAAAAGTCAGAACAAGTGTGAAAATGGTGATACTGTTACTGATCCAGCCGTTGCAATGGTCGCCCACATACGAGCGATCGTTCATCAACACCAAGAACGGGATAATCGTCAGCGGTAAAATTACGGCAGTCAATGCCATTGAAAATAAAGTTAGTTGCAACGGATCGATACCCACCACCATCAGCAGTGATGCCAGAAATACAAACACTGTGTAAACAAAGCTGAAACGGGCTGCCTCTTTGGGATGCAAACTTTCACCCCAGTTCCAACCAAAGGCTTGCGCCACAA
The DNA here is from genome assembly GCF_036701295.1 of Microcoleus harperi Pol14_C6. NCBI lineage: Bacteria > Bacillati > Cyanobacteriota > Cyanophyceae > Oscillatoriales > Microcoleaceae > Microcoleus > Microcoleus harperi. The sequence goes on from NZ_JAUBQN010000048.1 coordinate 1,828, forward strand.
TATAAGCCGTGTCTAAGCTAACTTCCAAAGCCGCTCCAAAACAAGCAACGCCCAGCGATGCAGCAAACAGCACAAATCCCCAATATCCGAAAGGTTGGGTCAACATCAAAGCTGCTTGTTCGTAGCTGTCTACTTGAATTCCTCGCGGGTGCAATACCTGTGCCGCCACAATCAGCACTCCCAGCGAGACGATGCTACCAAACCCCATGCCTAGCCCAGCAACTGCACGATTTACACCGAGATGCGATCGATCCCATTTATCTTCAACCGCACCAGAGGAGTAGAAGTAAAACAAATAGGGACTAATTAATGCGCCGAGGATGCTGACAGCAATAAACAGATAATGGGCGGTGTCTTGTTGGGGTATAGTTGGCAAAATTCCTTCAGCAACCGCAGGTAATGCTGGACGAAGCTTGAAGGTTGCCACCACAAACGCCAGTGTAATCAGTCCTAGGAAGGAAACGCCGTTTTCAATCAAGCCAAAAGTGCCCTTCCAAAGCAACAGCCAGATTGCAAAGGCAACGGGTAGCGCCCACCATTGAAAGCTAATGCCTGTTACGAGTTGTAGCGCAATGCAGACGCCGCCAATTTCAGCACCCAGCACTAAAAAATCGACGATGACCTCAGCAATCAACGGGAATATAAAGAAATTGAAGCCCAATCGTTCGCGAACGGCATCTGCTAAAGTGTGTTTGCTGACTGCCGCGAGGCGACCTGACATTTCGACTAAAGCGATGACACAAATCGTGCCTAGAACGATCGTCCAAATCAACTGAAACTCGAAGCTAGAGCCTGCTTCTGCGGCTGTGGCGATCGCTCCGACATCTAGGAAGCCACCAATACTGGTGACAATACCCAAGGCAATTTCCCGAATCTTGTTCACGACCCCTCTCCCTGCGCTTTGAGCAATGTTTCAAGCTGCTGTTGTTCAGTTGCAAGCTGCACTAGAGGTGTGGCGATCTCCGCTTTGCGGTGCTGCTTGACAGCCGCTGTCATCTGCTGAAGCGTTTGCTGTAACTGGTATATCTGTCTGGGCAAAGTAGGAGAGTCAGTCAAATCTTTGGTTTCCTTGGCAATTTCCTGCTGGGTCTTTTCCAAGGTCTGTTGAGCGTAGAGGTCGGGAATGCTACCCTGTTGCCAAGTCTCTCCCACCATACGAGCGGTCGCTGTCCAAGATTGAACCGTTTTCAGCGTTTTGACCAGCTTATCGTGGGAGGACGACTGACTGCAGCCAGCTAGCACCAGCAGCAGACTGGCGAGTAAAGCTTTTTTCATGGGTGGCGATCGACTCCTCTAAGCAGTTTTACTAATATTTTCCTGGTTCAAATCGGCACTTAACAGCATCCTTAGAGAGATTTATCTCTTGAGGAAGGTTGGCCTCAGTCCTAGAAAAGAGGGTGTTCTTAACTGATTTACGATCGCCATCTTACAAATCGGGCTAAACGAGCGATCGCACAACACCGCCATCCACTCGCAAAGCAGCCCCGTTAATAGCAGATGATACCGGACTTGCAATAAATGCGACAAGTGCAGCCACCTCCGAAGTCTCCGCAAAACGCTGAATCAGCGAAGAAGGGCGAGTCTTTTCAAAGAACTCTTTCTCCACTTGTTCGCGAGTCACCTTTTGGTTTTCTGCCAATCCTTGAACGAAATCTTCTACTCCTTCCGATCGCGTCGGCCCCGGCAGCACAGAATTAACAGTCACGTTGGTGCCAACAGTAGTCTCTGCCAAACCGCGCGCGAGGGAAAGCTGCGCCGTTTTCGTAACTCCGTAGTGAATCATTTCTGCTGGAATGTTGAGCCCCGATTCGCTAGAAATGAAAATAATCCGGCCCCAATTTTTTGTCAGCATTAATGGCAAATATTGTCGAGCCAGCCGCACCCCGCTCATGACGTTTACTTCCAGAATATTCATCCATTCGCGATCGGAAATATCCTCAAATGCTTTAGCGCCATAAATTCCTAAATTGTTTACCAAAATGTCAACTTCCGGGACTTGGTGAAATAATTCGCCGGCTCCCGTTGCCGTTCCCAAATCGGCAGCGACACCTTGAAGTTTGGCATCGGGAGCAATTTCTTGGATTTGGTCGATCGCCCTTTTTACCCGCTCTTGAGTCCGTCCGTTAACGATGACAGTTGCACCTTCTTTGGCGAGTTCTGTAGCAATTGCCAACCCGATTCCGGCAGTTGAGCCGCTTACCAGTGAAATTTTACCCGAGAGTTTTAGTTCCATTTTTGTTGTTCTCTAAGAGGTATTTTAGTCGGCCGAGGCGGACTTTGTTTGTGGAGCAGCGGGATTCTCTTGGGTGGTTTAAAAGTGAAATTTTAACCAGGCGTTGACATCACACAGTCCTTGACATACTCCCAGGCGTGAACGCACGGGGATTCTAGGTTCAAACAGCGATTGCAAGCCGAGCTTGTCTGACATCACCTAACCCGGCAGTAGATGCCAAGAAAAACAAGCAAGTTATTCTTAGCGGCGTTTTCATCGCGCCCATTAACGGAATGACAGTTCGGACACCGCCATTCTCTAACCGATAGCTCTAGACTTTCAAGGACGTGTCCACAGTTGTTGCAGCTTTTACTAGAGGGATACCACTGGTCTATGTAGACCAATAACTTGCCCTTCTTTTTGGCAATCCATTCAAGGATTTGCAAGAATTCCCTGAGTGCCAAATCGTTAATCTTTCTGCCCCAGAGTCGCTGCATTCCTTTCAGGTTCAACGTCTCAAAACAGAGAACATCGAATTTATCTGTTAGTTCATGCGCCAACTTCCAGAACCAATCACTTCGACGGTTAGCAATGTCCTCGTGTTTACGGGCTAAATTCTTCCTTGCTCGTTCTCGATTGGCCCAACCCTTTTGCTTCCTAGAGAGATGCTTACTGGCTTTACGAATGGCGTTGAGGGATTGCTTGAAGAATTGGGGTGACTCAATCTTGGAACCGTCAGAGCAAGTGAGAAACGTCTTTATGCCAAAATCAAAGCCAGCGATCTTACTCGTCTCGGATTTAATTTCTGGCTCGTCAACGCTATCAACAACCACAACCATGAATAGCTCTCCTAGTGGAGTGCGCTTAATGGTTAAGGTCTTGATCGTTCCTTCGACCTCCCTAGAGTTCCAATATTTATAGACCTTATTGCCAATCTTGATCCGATTGCCGCCAATAAAATTATAGCCAGCTTGCTTGAGCGTGAAGGATTTGTATTTTCTAACCTTCTTGAATCCTGGGGGTCTAACTCCTTTTTTGTGATGCTTGAAAAATAGCTGATAAGCTTTCTCAATCCGTTGACAGATATCCTGCACAGCCTGAGAGCCTACCGATTGCCAGAAGGGGTTACGCTTCCGCAGCTTGGCAATGTGAGCCTGAAGTTGGGCGCAGTTGAGATGTTTTTTGAACATCCGATAATACCTGCGATGCAGTCCAATACAGTGATTGTAGATCACCCCAGCGGCGTTGATTGACCGCTTGATAAACCTATTTCGCTTGTGGTTGTACAGCTTAAACTTCAGTGTCTTCATGCGACAATTGTATATCATCTAGATATACAAGTCACTGAATAAAAGCGTGTTTTTTCGGCTAACCGACGAAGAGTTTGAAAACCTTGAGAAGTATTGCCAGCAAACTCAAAGATCTAAATCAGACCTGCTCAGAGAGTTAATTAGATCGCTAAAGGTTAAAAAGTCGCCCGCTTATGGGCGAGGCTTTAAACCCAAATTTTCGGTAACGAATCGCGATCGCCCCCCAGCGGGCGATCGTCCCCCAGCTTTGAAGCACCCCCAATTCCCTAACCCAACCCATTTTTAAAATTTTCCCGCAGGTTATGATTGACGGTTGGCAGCTTTTGAGAATTTAAATGCTAAACACAAATACAATAATTTCCAGTCTGCTGTTATTTATCCCGGTTTCCATCGCCGGACACTTTCTCGGCTGGGAATCCTCCACAATCTTCATCACCTCGGCTTTAGCAATCGTCCCTCTAGCCGCCTGGATGGGGACGGCCACCGAAGAAATCGCCGTTGTCCTCGGCGCCAACTTGGGGGGTTTGCTGAACGCTACCTTCGGAAATGCCACGGAACTAATTATCGGCATCGTCGCCCTCAACGCCGGACTGATAGATGTTGTCAAGGCGAGCATTACGGGTTCAATTATGAGCAACCTGCTGCTGGTGATGGGATTTGCGATGCTGCTGGGTGGCTTGCGCTACAAAGAACAAGAATTTCAGCCGATAGTCGCCCGGTTGAACGCTTCAGCGATGAACTTAGCCGTGATTGCCATTTTGGTGCCGACGGCAGTTAATGCCACCTCTGCGGGCATCCCTGCAGAAACTATGCAGAACCTCTCTAGCGCTGTTGCTATAGTCCTGATTGTCGTCTACGTGCTGACGCTGCTGTTTTCGATGAAAACCCACAGTTATCTGTACGATGTAGGGGTGGCAGAAATAGAAATGCTCGAAGAATTAGCCGAAAGTAACTTAGCACCAGACAGTCCTGACCACAAAGTCAATCTGCCGCTGTGGATTTCGGTGCTATTGGCCTGTACCCTGATGGTAGCTGTCGAGTCGGAACTGCTGGTGGGTAGTCTAGAAGAAGCTACGGCGCGTTTGGGGCTGACATCACTGTTTACCGGGGTCATTTTAGTGCCGATTATTGGCAATGCGGCCGAACATACGACGGCGGTGACGGTGGCGATGAAAAATAAAATGGATTTGTCGGTTTCTGTGGCCGTGGGTTCGAGTTTGCAAATTGCTTTGTTTGTTGCCCCAGTGTTGGTTTTGGCAGGTTTTGTCTTGGGCAAACCGATGGACTTGAACTTCAACCCGTTTGAACTTGTAGCGGTTGCGGTGTCGGTGCTCATCGCCAATTCTATCAGTTCTGACGGCAACTCTAACTGGCTCGAAGGTACTTTGCTGTTGGCAGCTTATACGGTTTTGGCGCTGGCGTTCTACTTCCATCCGGTAATTGAGGGACTTGTTTAAAACGCTTTCTTCTGCTGAAGGAAGAGGGAAGAGGGAAGAAGGAAGAAGGCAGATTTTTTCACTCCCTCACTCCCCCACTCCCCTACTCTCACTTCTTTCTTCGAGAGTGGTGGTTGCGATCGTACAATTGAAATGTAGCTGCTCTCTCGTTATTAGTTCTGGTGTGTTTGTACATTATGTGCTCTCATCAGGGATTTGTGACCTCGATCGGCTATGACAAACAACAAAAGCTTTGGCCTCAACCCGATCGTTAGATCGCAGTGCCCCCGGTTATAAAAAAACACGGGATGCTGAAGTCAAGCGAGACTAAAACCTCCCTTGACTTCAGAGACGCTGCAAGATTTAAATTAAGGGTACTCATGAGTATTTTACTGGGTGTGCTACGATCGTCATAAGTTAAAAATTGAGTCTAACTAGACAAAGGAAAACCTCGTACTCTTATTTTTGAGTACGTCGTCCCACAAACACGGTGTTGCCGTCTACGAAAACTCGTATTTGAACAAAAACCGAACTAGATAAAGAGGACTAATCAAATACGGTATGCCATACCAGAATTAACGATTTTAGAGAAGACACCTCTACTTTGGCTTGAGTAATCTTGTCAAGGCAAGTAACGCAAGCTGAATCAGAAATCTCACTCACCAAGAGTACACAGAGGTTAATCTAATTGCTTAATGCTTGATTAAACTTCCTGGGAGCTACTTATGACAAGCATATTGACAGAGGCGCAGTTTTGTGCAACATTCTCAGAATAATGCCCCAAATCTGCAGGAAAAATTTTCTGGAAGAGTAAACGACGGTCGATTTAAAACTGACCAGCCTATAAAAGGTCGAACGGGATACCACGATTCGTTAAATTGGTTGAAAATAATGGTTAAACAATGGCTAAAAGCTTCCACAATAATAAATAGTTGTAGAGACTTCAAAAATAGGGTGCTGCTCCACCCGAATTTACGCCTGTGGACAAGTAAGAGCCGACTCTCTTGGCAGAAGCAGGAATCAGACCCTCTAGAAAACACTTCTAGTTGAATGGTAAAGCTTAGATAAGTTTAGCCAAGTTTTGTAGAGCAGTGTCAAAGTACAACTTGATAGAGCAACCTCAATCAGGGTTATGTGGCTTCTGTGAGTTATTGCCTCAATCCCAAATGCCCGAATCCCTCCGATCCAGCCAACTCTGGCAAATCCGTGTGTATCCACTGCGGGTCTGAACTTTTGTTGCAAGGTCGATATCGGTTAGTCGCGCCTCTCGGAGGCGGCGGCTTTGGCAGAACATTTGAAGTGGACGACAACGGCGCTCGAAGAGTGCTCAAAGTCCTGCTCAAAGAACATCCCAAAGCTGTAGAACTGTTTAAGCAAGAAGCCGACGTGTTGGTCAGGCTAAGACATCCAGGTATTCCAAAAGTCGATCGCGACGGTTATTTTACATTTACGCCAGCTCACAGCACAGAGTCTTTTCACTGTCTGGTGATGGAGAAAATTGCTGGGGCCAATTTGCAAGACTGGCTGAAACATCGGGGCCGCCCCATCAGTCAAGAACAAGCTGTGAACTGGCTCAAACAACTTTCGGAAATTTTAGACCAAGTTCACCGCCTCAACTATTTCCATCGGGATATCAAGCCGCACAATATTATGTGCAAGCCAAACGGGCAGTTAGTGCTGATTGACTTCGGGACTGCTCGGGAAGTGTCGGCGACTTATTTCGCTAAGGTGGGCCAGGGGCAAAATGTGACTGGTATTGTTTCCCCGGGCTACACGCCGCCGGAACAAACTAATGGCAAGGCGGTTCCGCAGTCAGATTTTTTTGCTCTGGGGCGCACTTTTGTTTATTTGCTGACTGGAAAGCCGCCGACTGCGTTTCCAGAGAACCCGCGCACGGGCAGATTAATGTGGCGCAAAGGAGCTCCTCAGGTTTCCGACGCCGTGGCTAATGTAATCGATTATCTGATGGCGCCTTTTCCGGGAAATCGACCTCAAAGTCCGCAGATGGTTTTGCAGTGCTTGGAGGAAATTAATCTCGATGGCGCGGAAAGCCAGTTGCCGACTCAGTTGCCGACGACGGGGCAAACTAAACTTCGCGCAACTTCCGGGGAGGCTGGGGCGAAGAAGCAAACTTCTGTAAACCGCCTCAGACCTCTGAATTCGGGATTGAACAAGACCGAGAAAGATGTTTTTGATTGGAAAAAGAAGTTGCTGGCGGGCACGGCTGTTTTGATGGTGAGTATTGGCGCGTCTCAAATTTACGGTTCGCTGCGTTACGGGGTGTTTCCGGCAAACCCGGTGTGGCTGCTTTCTACTTTACCTAGCACTCATTTTTTGCAAAGAAGTTTGGATAATGTCGGGAGTGTAAATGCGATCGCCCTGTCGCCTGACGGTCAAACTTTGGTGAGCGCAAGCTTTGGGACGATTAGAATTTGGAAAGTGAGGACGGGACGCCTGGTGCAGACTCTCTATTCGGTGCATTCTAAAAAATCGGTCAACACGCTGGCGGTGAGCCCGAACAGCTCGATTTTGGCCAGCGGCGGCGGCGACAATAATGTGATTCTCTGGGATTTAAAGACGGGGCGACGGATGCGGACGATTCCCGCTCACAAAGCCGCCGTCAACGCGATCGCTTTTAGCAGGGACGGTCAAACTCTGGCTAGCGGCAGCGATGACAAAACTATTCGCTTGTGGAATGTCAGAACCGGCAGCAGGTTGCGGACTTTGAGCGGCCACGCCGGAGGAGTAAACGCGATCGCTTTGAGCCGGGACGGTCAAACTCTCGCTAGCGGCAGCGATGACAAGACTCTGCGTTTGTGGAATCTCGGTACCGGAGAAGTCAGAAGAATTATCACTGGTCACGGGGGCCCGGTTACTGCTGTGGCTTTTAGTCCGAACGGGCAAATTGTGGCTAGTGCTAGCACCGACAATACGATCCGTTTGTCGAACGTGCAAGACGGGAAGCGCACCCGCACTTTTAAAGGGCATTCGACCTGGGTGAGGACGATCGCCTTTAGCCCGGACAGTCGCACTTTGATCGGCGGCGGCGGAGATATTATAGTTTGGGATTTGAAGACGGGAAAAGAAAGAAGCACTCTTTCTGGTCACACTCAGTTTGTGAGTTCTGTTGCTATTTTCAGAGATAGCAAGACTTTTGTGAGCGGCAGTCCCGATCGCACTATTAAGATTTGGCAAATGCCATAGTCCTACTATTTTAGATTTTAGATTGAAGAGTCGAGGCGATCGAGAAATCCCATCCCGACTCCGACGTGGAAGTCTGGGCATTGCCCGCCCTAAAACTGTTACTTGCCGCAATTGGCAAAAGTAGAAAACAGGTTAAATTCTGTAACTCTCCACGCTTGCCATGTCTGCGCGCCCGCAAAAAGACTGTACCTAGTTATGCTTTTATCGCTGTCAACATAACTTTGCCAACTTAATGAAGCAACAGTTGGATACTGGGCTGGAAACTCCCCTGGTATAGGACTTACTTGGGAGCTCATGTTCCATCCTACTTGCTTGCTAAATTCTTGGATTTGACCTTCACAAGTTCGACAGCTAGAACCGCCCACTTTCTGCCAAATCTCTAACTGCGGAGTCAATCCATATTTTCCGTTGCTCGATTGCATCCACATCTGATCGATCGCGCGGAGGTTCGGACAAGACAGATTGGCGGAGTTGTTGCGGATCGGAGAGACTGTTTCTCGATCGGCTTCGTACCATTTTTTGGCTTCTAATAAGGATTGAAGTTTGCTGAATTCGCTGGTACTTTCTTGTGACTGAGCGGTAACTGCTGGTTGCAAAACTGCAATAAATGTGCCTATTAATGCGAGTGATTGTTTGCCAAGTTTAATCTGGACTTCACCCTGCAAATATACTTACATAGGCTCAAAAGCCTATCATTGCAAAAGTTTCCATTGTTGAGTAAAATTTCTGTAGCCATGTAGGTTATTCACGCCTGCAAGCTTACGCCAATTATATTGAATCTATTGCGTTCTGCGCGATCGCCAAAACGGCTATTGCTTTAACTTGGGTAGAGTTTTTTCACTCAACAATTGAAACCTAATAATTGGTAAATGTTTTAGATCTTTTATTACATTTGTACGGGGGAAGTCCAGTTTAATCATGTTCCCTCAGTAAAAGTGATTGAAAAAGTAATCAGTTTACCATCTATCTTTAGACAGAGATAAAATCTTCAGAGGCGATGAGATTGGGAGCAACGCCTGTCAAAAAAGCTAAAACTTCACCGCTGCTGGCTACTCTAATTAATGTGCCGTTAGTTCCAGGGGAAATTGATAGCTGTCCGAAAGTCAAGCCATTGATTAATTGAATGGTATCTTGAGAGTTGGCGAAATCAGAGATGGTATCAACTCCCAATCGGGCACCTAAAACAAATACATCGTTGCCCACGCCGCCGACAAGATTATCGTTGCCCAAACCGCCGTTGAGAGTATCAAAACCTTTGCCCCCAGACAGGTTATCGCTGCCGTCGCCACCATTGATGATATCGTTGCCCCGCAAACCAGTCACAACGTCATCGCCTGCCAAACCGTTGATGGTGTCGTTGCCGGGAGTGCCTGTCAGGTTGTCGTTGCCGTCCGTGCCGTTGATGGCGTTTGGAGAGTTATTGATGCCGCCTGGAGTGTTGCCGATGTCAGCAACGAATACGTCTGGGCCGTTGTTGGTATCTCCCGACACGAGATTGGCGGTCAAAGATGAAAACGCCACTTTCTGCCCGTTGGCCGAGATAGAGGGGCCATTGGAGAAGTTGTTCCCCTGATTGCCTGCTGAGTCAACAAAGGGGCGGGTGGTAGTATTGGTTAACAAGTCCCGCACGAAGATGTCGGTTTGATTGTTAGTATCCCCCGGCACTATGTTGGAGGCATCAGATAAAAACGCCACAAACCGCCCGTCGCCTGAGATGGAGGGAGAGAAGGAGTTGATGTTCCCCGGATTGCCTGCTGAGTCTACAGAGACGCGGGTGGTGGTATTGGTTAACAAGTCCCGCACGAAGATGTCTCCGGTATTGTTAGTATCCCCCGGCACTATGTTGGAGGCATCAGATGAAAACGCCACAAACCGCCCGTCGGCTGAGATGGAGGGAGAGAAAAAGTAGCCGTTCGCCTGATTGCCTGCTGAGTCTACAGAGACGCGGGTGGTGGTATTGGTGGACAAGTCGCGCACGAAGATGTCGTCGTTA
>NZ_JAUBQN010000048.1:12082-43366 GCF_036701295.1 Microcoleus harperi Pol14_C6
TTGTTAGTATCCCCCGGTACTAGGTTGGTGGAATTAGATAAAAACGCCACAAACCGCCCGTCGGCTGAGATGGAGGGGTTATACGAGTCACGGTTCCCGTAATTGCCTGCTGAGTCTACAGAGACGCGGGTGGTGGTATTGGTTAACAAGTCCCGCACGAAGATGTCGTAGTTATTGTTAGTATCCCCCGGTACTAGGTTGGTGGAATTAGATAAAAACGCCACAAACCGCCCGTCGGCTGAGATGGAGGGTGAACCGGATTTATTGTTCCCCGGATTGCCTGCTGAGTCTACAGAGACGCGGGTGGTGGTATTGGTTAACAAGTCCCGCACAAAGATGTCGGTTTGATTGTTAGTATCCCCCGGCACTATGTTGGAGGCATCAGATGAAAACGCCACAAACCTCCCGTCGGCTGAGATGGAGGGTAAGAAGGAGTATCCGTTCCCCTGATTGCCTGCTGAGTCTACAGAGAGGCGGGTGGTGGTATTGGTTAACAAGTCCCGCAGGAAGATGTCCTCGCTATTGTTAGTGTCCCCCGGCACGAGGTTGGTGGAAATAGAGCCAAAGGCCACAAACCGCCCGTCGGCTGAAATGGAGGGGAACAGCGAGTAGTTGTTCCCCGGATTGCCTGCTGAGTCTACAGAGACGCGAGTAATAGCCATAAGCTCTCACATTTAAGAGTACAAGTTTGGAGATTCCCTAATCTTACCCCCAGCAGACAAAATAGCTTCGCTCATATTCCCCGCCCGTTTTTGGCAAATTCATCCACAGTTTGCTGCGATAATTCGTGAACAGCCATCGCTTGCAATACATCAAAAGGCAATGTCAAATGATGGGCGCCAGCTAATAAAGTTTTTACCGCTTCGGACGGCGATTTAATGCTAGCTGCCAAAATTTCAGTATTACTTTTCTTCAAGACATTTGCCATATCTTGCACTAAGGAAAAACCGTCTCCCAACAATCTGGTGGCGCGATTCACATAGGCGATCGCATATTTTGCCCCAGCTTCCGCCGACACCGCAGCCTGCGCGGCGCTGTATATCGCCGTCACCGCGCAAGGAATTTCCGGTGACAAATGCGCTACTGCTTGGAAACCCGCCGCCGTTGCTGGAACTTTCAACACTGTTTGCTGTCCAATTAATTCAAAAGCCGCTTTTCCTTCTGCTACCATCCCATCAACATCAGATGCCATTAGCTGATAATACACTTCCCCAGGAATCACTTGTGCCAGTTGTTTAAGGGTTTGCTCAGGAGATAACTCGCTTTTTGCCAAAAGGGTCGGATTAGTAGTAATTCCCGCTATCCATCCGAACTTGCTCGCGCGTGCGGCTTCCGCTACAATTGCAGTATCAACATAAATTGCCATCGGCTCTACACCTTCAGTTTGTTAATAATTTCCAGACGGTTGCTTGCAGATTGATATAAATCCGAGCGAAATTAATTGTTAATCTTTAACAATATCAGAATCTCGGAAATATTACTGTTAAGTAAATATAACACTTCAGTGATGTGCATCATCGGTAGTAGTGCATGAGTTTTGAGTTTAACAGGACTTAGGCTCAGAAATCTTGTTTATTACAAAAAATTGGTGGAGGACGACCTATCTGTGAATAAATCGGCTTTCTGAGGAAAATTGGCTAAGTGCTATTTAAGATAGCTAACAACTCAAATCAAAACTTTTAAGTCAGTTGGTAACTGCGATTGTCGGGTAAGGAAAACTTGACTCCCCAAATCCCGGATACAAATAAGTTACATTTGTATTAAGGGTTATGTATGCAATAACTCCAGGAGGTGACTCAGAAAATGACCGAAGAAAAAAATCAGCAGCCACAAGTCAGCCTTGAGACATCTTCTGAACAACCCCTGTTGGAAAAACCAGCAGAAACTGCTGAAGAATTGTCGCTCAATGTTAAGTCGGAAACTCTGTCTCAAGCGGTCGAAAATAACGCCGAAGAACGTTTGAAGGCTCTAGGTCGCTTAATGATGGTGAGCCTAACTTGGTCCCTGGCAGGGCTTTCCAAACGCGAGTAAGTTATGGAACACTACCGCAACGGGCGAGTTATGATTTGTGAGTTGTGTTGTAAGTTTTGTTTAACTCAAAACTTACAACTCCCGGACTTACATGATGTCCGGTTAGTTGTAATAAAACCTGTTTTTTGGGAAAAATTTAGTCCTTAAAGCAACTGCAAAGCTCTTCAACCGAGCACTCATAAATTTTATTTAATTCCTTCAAACGGTCCCAAAAAAGTCGGTTCTGGACGGGTAACGCGCACTTCCCAAAGCGCTTTTAGGACTGCAAAAAATTCGCGGAAACTGTAGCGAATCATGCCCTTTTGGCGAAATTTGCCCCAATCCGGCGTTCCTAAACCGATCGCCTCTACGCCCAACTGGCGACAGGTATAAACAGCGCGGGCTAAGTGAAAGTTTTGGGTAACTAAAACAGCCTGGGTTATGCCAAAAATCTCTTTCGCGCGGTAGCAACTTTCATAGGTGCTAAATCCGGCATAATCGAGAATGATATTATTAGTCGGTACGCCCTGGGCTGCGGCGTAGTCCTGCATTGCTTGGACTTCGTTGTAATCGACGCTGCTATTGTCTCCTGTCATCAAAACTTTGTCCACTCGCCCCGCTTTGTACAAATCGACGGCTGCTTGCACTCGATCGGCTAACATTGGGCTTGGAGTACCGTCTTCCCAAACTCCGGCACCAAAAACTATAGCGATGGGTTCTGCCGGCACGTTAGCTATATCGCTGTGGCGGTAGTTGCGGGTAACAAGTCGGACGTAGTAGTTGAGGGCTAGGGGTGTGAGCACTGAGGTTAATATTAACAGCCCGATGGCATGGCGCCATTGAAATATAAAGGATTTAGGCAACATAAATTCAAGTTAACTTCCTATATAATTACACCAACAGGAACCTTCGCGGGTCGAAAAATTGTCAAGTTACCTCATTTACATTATATTGACAAAAATATGATTCAACAACAGCAAAAATTTGAATTGCTGGAATCACTTTTATGGGAACCAAAAAACGGCTATTTTTTGCTAGACAGACATCTTCAAAGATTAGAGCGATCGGCTGATTATTTTAATTTCCCCCTGTCGCTAACAGAAGCAAGCAAATCTTTACAAGCATTAAGTATGACTTGCGGGTCAGTCAAACAAAAAATACGGTTAACAATATCTTGTGAGGGAAACATAACATTACAAGCTCAGACACTAGATAGCGGTATCTTAAAAATCGGTGCATCTGTGGGAATTGCCCGCAAACCGATCGATTCTCAAAACCCATTTCTTTACCACAAGACAACTTACCGATTGCCTTATACAATGGCTTTGGAGTCGCAGCCCGAATATCAGGATGTCTTTCTGTGGAATCAAGATGGAGTTATCAGCGAATCCACGATCGCCAATATCGTGCTGGATACACCCGCAGGTCTAATCACACCTCCCGTCAAGTGCGGTTTATTACCGGGGACGTTTCGTTCTCAACTTTTAGAGGAGGGAAAAATCAGAGAAGAATTAATTACCTTAGATGATTTGCACAGTAGCCAAACTCTATTTCTCATTAACTCCGTTAGGGGTTGGATACGCCTCCAAAAAGAAGCAAGCCGAGATGTTTGGAAAGTTGTCAGGAATGGCTGAGATAACGTTTTCAATCGATTTTAGTAGGATGCGAAATGTGTACCTTACTACTACATATAGTGTCAAAATTGACTCGTAGCGTAAGTCCTGAAAGTGTTAACCATAGTGCAATCTATTATGAAACCAGTACAACCTTGGCATTGGCGAAAGCTTCCCCTAAATCAGCGCAGCGGCTCGGAGATTTTTCAAAATTTATTTCTCGGTAAAACCCCCGACAGTGCAAGCTCAATATCGGATTGTTTCCCCCGCGATATGGCCGTTCTGCTAGAAAGTCCAGTTACATCTTCTACTAACTTGGCAAGATATTCTATTTGTGCAGGTTCTCCCCGGATAATTGACGGTCAATCTCAGCTATGGACACCGCCAGTCGGTGAAAATTTACCTTTTTTGCGCGCTCTTTTGAACTCTCAAAAGCAAAATTTAGCAGTGAATGTACCGCCGGAAATTCCTTTTACTGGGGGTTGGTTGGGATGGCTAGGTTATGATTTAGCATGGGAAATCGAACACCTGCCCCAACTCAATACCGATCCGCTTCCTTTCCCGGTTAGCTGTTGGTACGAACCAGAATCTTTTGCGGTTTTAGACGGTCAAACGCAAATTCTCTGGTTGGCTGCGAGTCAACCTTCTCACCTTGATGTTATGCAGCATCAATTAGAGGAAACCGATCGAGAAATAATCCCGAATAATTTACCGGAAAATTATCAACAACATTCCGCTACTCCTATTTTCCAATTATCTCAGAGTGAGTATAAAGAAATAGTGCGAAAAGCTCAGAAGTATATTCATGCGGGCGATATTTTTCAGACTAATTTATCTTTGCGGTTTGAAGCCCGTACAGATTGCAGTAGTTGGTCAATTTACCGCGCTTTGCAACGGATAAATCCTTCGCCCTTTGCAAGTTATTGGCAAACTCCGTGGGGGGCGATAGTTAGTTGTTCGCCGGAAAGACTCGTTCAATTATTAGGAAAAAAAGTGGATACTAGACCGATCGCGGGAACGCGACCGCGAGGTTTAACCTGCATTCAAGATGAGAAGTTAGCACAGGAATTAATAGAGAATATCAAAGAAAGAGCAGAACATATTATGTTAGTTGACTTAGAACGCAACGATATCGGGAGGGTGTGTGAATGGGGTTCGGTAAAAGTTAACGAATTTCTGACCATTGAACGCTACAGTCACGTGATGCACCTCGTCAGTAATGTTATCGGTACATTAAGACGAGATTGCGACGCGATCGACTTAATTCGAGGGGTATTTCCGGGCGGTACGATTACAGGTTGTCCGAAAGTGCGCTGTCTGGAAATCATCGAAGAATTGGAACCGGTGAAGCGCAATTTATTTTACGGTTCCTGCGGTTATTTGGACTGGCGCGGGAACCTGGATTTAAATATTTTGATTCGCACCCTTTTATATGCACCGAAAAATGACGGTACGACCGGGGGAGTTGTTTGGGGACAAGTGGGTGCGGGGATTGTTGCTGATAGCGATCCAGAAAGGGAATGGCAGGAGTCGCTGCATAAAGCTCAAGCTCAAGTTAATGCTTTGAAATTAGCGGAATTATTTGATTAGATGCGTCTTAGCTCAATCGAAGTTATTAAGATTATTGAAAATTACAATGGCCGATTTACTTTAGATGTAATAGTGATTAAAGTTGCTTGAATAAATAAAAAGATTGTAGTATTAAGGTTAGGAAAATGTTGGTATGGTCTTGCCATGATAGTTTTTTGGTAGTCATGCACAGTAATGATATCGTTTTCTTATGCAAGAATTATAGTGATGTACAAATTAAAAAATTGCCCCAATATGGTGCAAGCAGTTTTTTTGAGAAAGACAAGGTTTTACGAACCAAACGAGAAATTCGCTGCCGTAAAGTATTATTAAGTCTTTTAATATGACTGGTTTTTCCCGATTCTTTGCCTACAGGTCGATGTCTTTTAAAAGGTAGCACTTCTGAATAAGATTCCCAAAAATCAGTATCACATTGTCTATAGACAGGAGGTAAAGATTGCCAGAGCTCGGACTGAGCTCCTCCCAAAAGCGATCTATATTCTTTACGCCCAGGATCGTAGCCGATCGCGATCGCATCCTTTTCCCAAATCTCCAGTACGTTTGCACTTTTTCAGAAATAGTCCGTCCTGCGGCTATTTGCCTTGCGGTCCTTAATATTGGTTCATGAGCAGCCTTCTGTGCCGCTGGGTCAGTTAATGCCAGTGCTATTCCCAGTCAGGCAGTCAAAGCCCACTGATTGAAGCAAAAGAATCAGAATAAATTCGCCATGTTGTGTCCCTACTCGATGCAGGGTTTGTGCGTAAGTCCTGTTGATTTTACGGTACCGTAGCCCAACATTCGGTAGTAGAGTCCCTGTTTGGTAAGGAGTTCGGCGTGAGTGCCAGACTCAAAAATCTCGCCCGACTGCATCACAAAAATCAGATCGCAGTCTACGGCAGTTTCGAGTCGGTGCGTGACCAAGATGATGGTTCTGTTGCGACGTAGACGTTGCAGAGTCTCTAGTACCCACTGCTCGTGCTTCAAGTCCAGCGCATTCGTGGGTTCGTCGAGGATGAGTATAGGAGCCTTAGTGACGAGCGCCCGCGCAATAGCTAGGCGCTGTCGCTGTCCGCCCGAGAGGTTCTGACCGCCCTCAGCGATTAAAGTATCATACTGCTCTGGCAAGGTTTCGATGAACTCGGCTGCCCCGGATTCAGCCGCCGCTTCCCGAATATCGGAGAGCAGAGCATCCGGGCGACCGTAGGCGATATTCTCTGCGATCGTTCCGGGGAAGAGTGGGCTGCCTTGCGAGACGAGCGCCATGTGCTTGCGAACATCGGCAATCTTAAGGGTGCGGAGGTCGAAGCCGTCAAGGAGGACGCTCCCCGATGTCGGGTCGTAGAAGCGCGGCAAAAGATTGAGCAGCGTACTCTTTCCCGTTCCGCTAGGGCCCAAAAACGCCACCATCTGACCCGGCTCGATACTAGCACTGATGTTCCGCAAGACGGGTTGCCCAGAGTTGTACTCGAAGCTTACGTCGGCAAGTGCTAGTGTGCGGGGATGGACGGGAAGCGATCGCGCATCAGGCTCATCTTTTATGGCGGGCGGCTCGTCAATGACTGTAAAGACGCGATCGCATGAAGCTACAAACGTCTGGATCTTAGTAGTGAACCCCAACACCCAACCTATCGGGTCCCAGAACTGCCCCAGGTACGCCATGAATACGAGCAGATCGCCGATGGTCACGCCGCCCTGCACCGGACGCAAGAACTGGTCGCGATAAACTAGGTATCCGCCGTAGCCTAAGATTACCCCGCTTCCCAGGGCGAAGACTACCTGAACCGCTAGCGGATAGAGGTTTTCTTGCCAATTGAGTCGCATGGAGGCCTTGACGCTGCGTTCCACCGCCTGCCCGAAGCGCCGCGACTCGGTTGCTTCTCGACCGAAGGACTGGATTAGCCCGATCGACTCTATAGCTTGCTGCATGGTTGAGGTCATCACCGCATCGGTCTGCTTCGACTCAAGAGCTCGACTCCTAATCCTTCCCTCGAAGTACCAATTCGCCAGTATTAGAAGCGGAGTGAACGAAAGCGCAAACACGGTGAGAAGGACATGGCGCGACAGCATGATCCAGATCATCGCCGTCAGCGTCACCGATGCGGCAGTGGAGCCGATAAGCGTATCGATTACCCCCCAGGGGCCGAGGCTGTCGTAGCTCAACCGATAGATTGCGTCACCCTGCGATCGGGAGCCGTGCCAGCCGAGACTCAGCGCCTGCATTTTGTCGTAGAGTTCGGTGCGAACCCGCAAGGTTCCGTTGTACTGGATGCGGTAGTTCAACATCCTACGGAGCATGAAAACGGTCTCGCTCAGGATTCTAATAATCATCGCGACGAATGCCATTCCGAAAATTCGGTTCAGCGTGCTTTCACCGAACGGAGTAAGAAACAGCGTATGAATCCAGTTGGATTTCGGAGTTGGTGATAAAACCGTATCGACTAGAATCGCCATCGGCCAGGCGTTGAGAAGGTTGAAAAGCACTGATGCTCCGATCAACAACAAGAGCGTGACGATCAGCCATAAGTCTTTGCGGAAGTAGGAAATGGAGCGCAGGACGATCCGCACCAACCAATGTTGGTTAATTAACGGCATCACCATTTTTGGTGAATTCTTCTGGCTCTTCAAACGTGCTTTGAATGGAAAATTCATAAATATACTGGGTGCCTCTAAGTAAGACAATGCACCAATTAGGAAGTTTCACCCCAGTCAGAGAAGCTAGAAATTAACTTTGAGTTATAACCTTTGTTGTCAAGCAGGGCAGATGCAATGTGAGATTATTCGACTGGTGCAAGATGTAAGTATAGTTTCGTTCTTCAAGGGTAGCTAGAGAGAAAGCGAGCTCGCTTTGCTTCCTGGTGTGATGCAAAGCACGAAACTTTTTGCCAAGCGGTCGCTTTCGTTGAGACTATCTCAACTTTTTAATCGGAACTTCCCCCCTGTGGTCGATCGCATCCCAGCAAAGCCCCCATCAGTCGGGCAATCGCGGTAACGCCCTCCCTCAATAGATGACTACAATATTAGGGAAACCTTCAGTAAATCCAAAACTCTCTGTTGCAAAGGAGCTGGCATTTTCAGCTTGTCGAAACTAACTGAAACCAGACGCAATTTAGGCGAGACTCGATTTTTAGCGATTGTCAATAAATTTGTTATTAACGTCCGAAAACTTGGAACTGGAAAACCCTCACAAGTACATTTTGTTGAAGCTTTCCCTTTTGCTGAAGTGGATGACTTAACCGGGACAACCACCGACCCTGACTCAGAAGCATTCACCCACTCCTCATCCTCAAACAACGACGACGGACGGTAATCGTTGACACATATGCTCTTCTAAGTAATAAGCTAACACACATAAAAACAGGTGTGCAAGCACCAACAGAAGTTGTATCACTAGGAACAACACCCACAGCATCACTTATAACGGAAACACCACCAATACTGGAAGCTGCACTGCCAGCGCTAACAGCACCGCAGCCGAAAGCATCAGCAGCAGAACCAGTCCCCGCTCCATCCCAAGAGAGCAGTCTGACTCACCGACTCCAAGCACCCGACAAAGAAGTAACGGTCAGGTTTACGGTGGATATGTCCGAATCTCTACATCGTAAAGTGTCGATGCTGGCAGCCAAGACGGGGCGCAAGAAAGTCGATATTGTGCGGATGCTGCTAGAGGACGGGTTGAAGGAGGTAGAGGGGTAAGGGCTGGAAGAATATTTTGAACAATCTTCGTATCATACTTCAACCTTTTACCATATTGAACTTAATTCAGCCGGGGCTTACAGTCTTTCCTATTCTTCAATTATCTTTAGGGTTTGCTAAACTTCAATCTATCGTTTATAGGCTCACTTCCTCAATTTTTATATTTCTGTCTCACCCTGATTTCTATTCTTCTTCTGCCTCAAGTGACATAAGAGAGTTAATAACTCGTTAGAGTCGGTGCGTACATCCTGCTGCAATAATTTATTAGACTTCTTCAAAAATTATTGTGGGGCAGACATCCTGCCTGCCCAAGACTTGCTTTTCACTCGTATGTCTATTGATTGCCCGAACCAACTGCCTGGGAAATTGAATTAAATCCTTTTTCTTCTAACTTTTGCAACAACCCTTGGAGAATCCGGCGCACCATCCAAGGCCCTTCGTAAACCCAACCGGTGTAGACTTGAATTAAACTCGCACCTGCAGCTATTTTTTCCCAAGCATCTTCGGCGGTGAAAATGCCACCAACTCCAATTATGGGTAATTCGCCTTTTGTATATTGCCAGATAAATCGGATTACTTCTGTCGATCGCTCTCGCACTGGAAGCCCGCTAATTCCCCCGGCTTCTTCGGCGATTGGTTTGCCTGTTTCTCGCAATATTTGTGTTTTCAATCCGTCGCGGCGGATGGTGGTATTTGTGGCGATAATTCCTGCTAGTTGGTAGGTTTTTGCTAAGTCGAGGATTGATACGATCGCCTCCGACTCCAAATCCGGCGCAATCTTGACTAAAATTGGCTTGCTTCCCTGATTTTCTTGTTGCAAAATTTCCAAAATTGTGCTTAGCCCAGCAGCATCTTGGAGCGATCGCAACCCCGGCGTATTCGGCGACGAAACGTTCACTACAAAATAGTCGCCCCAATCTTTCAGCAGCTTAAAACTCTCCAAATAGTCGGCTGCGGCTTGCTCTAACGGTGTTACCTTAGATTTACCGAGATTGATGCCCAACGGGAACCGAGACTGAGGCATGGGGCGCGAGGCATCGAATTTTGACTGTTTCTGTGCTGCCTGAAACCGGGCTGCCATTGCCGCGGCTCCTTGATTGTTAAATCCCATGCGGTTGAGGGCTGCACTGTCCTGAGTCAAGCGAAACAAGCGAGGTTGGGGGTTTCCCGGCTGTGGTTGACAAGTGACAGTTCCGAGTTCGGCAAAGCCAAAGCCAAAATTTGCCCAAATGTCAGCAGCTACGCCGTTTTTATCAAATCCGGCAGCCAAGCCGACAGGATTGTTAAAGCTCAGTCCCCACAAAGATTGTTCGAGGCGAGAATCTTGGACTCCCAAAGATTTCTGCAATCGAGAGAGCATTTGGCTGGTGGCGGGGTTTGACTGGGTTCTGGCTGCGAGTTCGAGAACTTGGAGAGTGCGGTTGTGCAGCCACTCGGCATCGGTTTTCAATACGGAAAACAACAGCGGGCGTACACTTGATTGATAAATATCCAATGATTTGTACTGGGGCAATTTACAAATTAGAAATGAGAAGGGAAATAAAAATATTCAGGAGCCGACAGTGAAGGCGAAGTTTTTACTTCAACTTCGATCGACTTTATCCAATGTTTGAGATTGAGGGATAAGTGAGACGATTATATTATAAGTTGACTCTTTTGCATTTTATTTTTTTGAATTTTTAAGTTAGTAATTTTAAATTAGACAAAGGTGCGGGGAAGCTTGGAAATGGGGCAGCAGCAAAGACCAAAGGATTTAGACGAACAAATCGCGACCCTAGAGCGCGTTCTCCAGACTCTCCGAGAAGAGGAGAATGTTGAAGTGCTACTTTCGACCACACTCGGTTACTTGGAATCGGAATTTGACTGGCGGTTGATTTGGATCGGGTTGTACGATCGACAGGCGCACAGATTGTTCGGCAAAGGTGGCATAACTCCTAACGGCGACCTGTCTTTTCTGAAACAGCGGTTTGCTCTGAGTCCGGGGGATTTGCTGGAACAAGTGGTGATTCAACTTCGGCCGGTGGGAGTCCCGGATTTGCGATCGGAAAACAGAGCCGGAGAATGGCGCAAAGCAGCTCAAACTTTCAATATTCAAGGCACGACTCTGTTTCCGCTCCGCTACAAAGACCGCTGCTACGGCGTGATTTTGCTCGGCACTGAGGTGTGGGGAGCGTCGCCAAAGTCGGGGGAAAAAACGCAGTTGGCGATTGTATTTGGAGCGCTCGCAACTGCTCTTTACCAAATAGAAAAAGACTGGCAGCGACAACAAGTTAAACACCCAGACGAGTCTCTTTTAGCGCTGATTTCGCAGTTGGGGGAATTGCGATCGCTCGACCAATACTTGCAAGCGGTGGTCGAACAAACTCATGAATTTATCGAGCCGACGCGCACCAATGTTTATTGGTTCGAGCGAGAGCGGCGCTATTTTTGGCGCAGAGTTAGCAACCGCGAAGTTACTCCGGGTTTGGGGGGGCCCGGCCGAGCGGCTTCGGGCATCACCGTTCAAGACTTGGGCGAATTTTATCAGGCTTTGGGCAGGCAAGAAATGGTTTGGATCGGTGAATCTCAAAGTTCTCTGAAAACGGAGCTGACAGGGCGGTTGATGCAGCAAATCCGCGCTCGCTCTCTGTTGGCTGCGCCGATTGTTTCGGAAGGGGAATTGTTGGGATTTTTGGCAGTCGAAGCCAGCGAACCCCGGATTTGGCAAGACAATG
Organism: Microcoleus harperi Pol14_C6; assembly: GCF_036701295.1. Classification (NCBI taxonomy): domain Bacteria; kingdom Bacillati; phylum Cyanobacteriota; class Cyanophyceae; order Oscillatoriales; family Microcoleaceae; genus Microcoleus; species Microcoleus harperi. The sequence continues at coordinate 23,682 of NZ_JAUBQN010000048.1, forward strand.
AAAAACATTACCTGCGGGGAGTGGCGCAGTTAGTGGCTCTGACGGCTCCGGTGTCGGAGATGGAGGAGAAAATTCAGCAAATTGAGATCGATCGAGATTTAACTGCGGGAATAGCTCGCGCCATCTACAGCGATGCTGACTGGGAGGCGACTTTGAAAAATACCGCCGAACAGTTGTGCGAGCGGCTCAAATGCGAATACTTTTTGTTGCTGCTGTACGGCGAAGAACAAAATCGCTTTGAAATTGTCTGCCAAAATCTGCCCCGCAACCGCAGATCAGTGCCGTCGCCGCTCAACGCCCTTGATGTGGCTGACGTGGGGCTGTTGCAAGAAAGCGAACCTGTGGCTATTGAAAATTGGGAGGAAGACGGGCGGTTGAGCGCTTGGCGGGAAGTGTTGGGGGAGGCGGGGGTGCGATCGCTTTTGGCATCGACCACTCGGAGGAAAAAGGAACAGGGAGAAAACCCCAATCTAAAATCGAAAATCGCCAATCGAAAATCGATCGAGGGTTTGCTGGTTGTCGGACACAATGCAACTCGCACTTGGAGGCGATCTGAGCAAGAATTAGTTCGGCTAGTGGGCCAACAACTAGGATTGATCCTGCACTCGTGGCAGCAGAGTTCGGCAATCGACAAATATCAGCAATTTGAGCGATCACTCAAATCGGGTTTGTCGGTTTTGCACCATTCTCCTGATGAGCAATCTGAGCAAGAGATATCTGCTGCTTCACCGACGATGTTCCCAGAGTTGCCGCTACAAAAGCTCGATCGTAACTTTGCTCAACACGTTTCCCAGACACTTTCCTGTCCTTTAGTCGCCGTAATTACTTGGAATCCGGGTCAGGAGGAAGGTTCCATCGTGGCGACAGTAGCTGCCAATCCCGTATTTGCCCTCAATCCCGAGGCGGTGATTCCTGTCAAAACAGACCCTTTGATCCAACAAACCCTGGCAGAAGCGGGCGTGCTGCAACAGAACACGAGCCAACTGCCGCTGGCGACGAAGCGGTGGCTCCGCAGTCCGGGAATTGGCGAGATTCTGACGGTGGCGCTACGGACTGCCCCAGAACACGCTGCGGCGGGCATTGTGGTTGCTGCAGACGCTCCGGGTCGCCAGTGGTCGGAGTTGTCGGTGAGTTTACTCAGCTCGATGGCGTCTCAGTTGGCTTGGTGGCGCAGGTATTTGGCGGTGCAATCGGCCGCCGAGTCGCAGCGATTGGATCTGGAGCTGCTCAACTGGTACAAACAGCGCCGTTTTGAGGAGTTTTACCGCACTGTGGGAGCGGGGGTGAAGGAGTTGGGGGAGTTGAGTCAGTCGATTTTCCAGTCAGTGAAGGAACAAAAGGATGCTCTGAAAACTTTGCGCTACCAACAGGTTTTGCGGCAAATTGGCAATGCTTTGGGGTCAACTCATTTGCTGCTGAAACAGGAACATTGGCGGCTGCAATTCGCACAAGATGCGGTGCCTGTGAGCGCTTGGCTGAGGCGATCGCTCGATCGAACGGCCTCCCTGGTCAAACAGTCGAAAGTCTTACTGGAAGTGCACAGAGAAACTGCTGTGTCGATGCCTGCGGGTCAGACTTTGAGCGTTCGCGGGGACAGCATCAAGCTCGATTTGATCCTGTGCGAATTGCTGGCGACGGCTTGCAGGCGCTCTGCTGTTGGCGCCAAGATTGAGATTCGCTCTCAGTTGTTGGGGGAAGATTTGTTAGAATTGTCTGTAATCGATAGTGGCGCGTGCGATCGACAGTTAATTGCTGCCTTCAACGGCGGTTCCGAACCCGATATATTAGCGGTTTCTAGTTCCAATAGGTCGATCGTCCAAAATCTCTTAATTTGTCAGCGAGCGGTACGCTTAATGGGGGGAAACTTTTCTATAGAAATGTTAGAAAACAATTTAATTGTGGCTCGTTTAGTGATGCCCCTAGCCAATTCTTAAAATTCTGTACGGGCGAGTTCACCCTATCTGCAATTCACATACTAGGTATTTATAAACCAACCCCTACCCAAATTCTAGCGGTAAAGTGCTTCAGATGCACGCTACATAATTAGGCTTTGCGTCCAAGAGTGGATGATTGATATCAACTGCGCTTGTATTAGATCGAGTTCTGTTAGGTCGTAAGATTAAATGAACCGCGAAGACGCTCATAGCGCGAAGGAATAACCGTATCTTCTTCTTTCTCTTCCTTCGCGTCCTTTGCGCCTTCGCGGTTTAATCATTCCGATGCAACCGGATGCGATATAACATCCAAGGTATTAAAAACCCTCTGCCTAAACCGATGAAGTAACAGTTTCCGCCGTCTCAGAATTCGGGAAAAACCTTTGAGTAATCCAAGCCGTTACAATATGAGAAAGCAATCCCATCGGCCCAGCAAAAAAACACAAAGCCAAAGAATGAACCGTCCAAACTCCTGTCCGCTGTCCTTCCAAATAAATCCAGCGCCCGACAAACAAGTCCATCACTAAAAAATGTATCCATCCCGTAGCAGCGGCCGTTTCTTCCCCCAGAAACTTAGCAATATCTGCTAACTTAGGATTCGACAAAGCAGCCGCATTTTCCGCAGTCAGACTGCTACCAAACAAATATATGTACAAAACGGCTAGCACTGCAAACGGAATAAAGGAATTCATCACTTTTCGGGTAATTCCCCAGTTGGGTAATAAAATCATAATTGCCCAGAAAGGCACAACGAACAGATTACCGGCATTAAAAATTAGTTCTGGTGTCATAGTTGGCTCTTGGCTCCTGCGAATGCAATGCAATTAAGGATGTTAAGATTACTTTACACAATTTTTGCGAAAATTTCTCAAAACCCGAAAAAAATCTCATTCACAAATGAAATAGAATTGCTATACTTATCTAAAATTTCAAAGCTCCGATCTAAAATCGATTAAGGCAGCACAGCCCATGACAAATTATAATAACTTTTCCGAGTGGTGCCAGCAAAAAGATAATCTGTCGTCCGGCGCTAAACATACGGTAGAAATACTGTTGCAAATATCAGACTCTTCCGAGTGCGTTCTAGCCAACGAACTGCTTTCTAATACAACAGAACTTAACCTCAAAAATGTTCAAATTACCGATATCAGCCCCCTCTCATCTTTCACTAAACTTACTAATCTTATTCTCGGCAGCAATCGAATATCTGACATTGCTCCCCTGCAATCTTTAATCAATCTGAAAACTTTGATTATGGATGTTAATCAAATATCAGATATCAGCCCGCTTTCATATCTAATAAATCTGACTCAACTCGTTATCGATACCAATCAAATCTCAGATCTCAGTCCCCTAGCAGGTCTAACTAATCTTACCGCACTTGTCTTGTTTGACAACAAAATTTCCGACATCACTGCGGTGAAAAACTTAACTAACTTAAATTCGCTGATTCTCTACAACAATCAAATTTCCGATATCGCTCCTCTGGAAAATTTAACTGAACTCCAGACACTCTACCTTTACAATAATAAAATATCGGATATCACCCCGCTGGCTTCCTTAAAAAATCTGACTACGCTGTTTCTTTTCGGAAATAAAATATCTGACCTTACTCCGTTGAAAGCTCTAACTAACTTAAATAAATTGGTTTTATTCCAAAATAAAATATCAGATATTACTCCTTTGACATCGCTCACTAATTTAAGTGAACTCAACCTCGGTAACAATCAAATATCCGACATCAGTCCGCTGAAATCGTTAACTAATTTGACTGAACTTTATCTGTTCAACAACCCGATTTCGGATACCAGCGCGCTACAAGCTTTAAATAATTTATTTTTGCTCGACTTGTACAACAATCAAATTTCTGATATCAGTTCCCTGCAATCTTTGCAAAAGTTAACTACCCTGGACTTGCGCGGGAATCCCATTGTTAATAAAATTTGCCCTCTCAATCCTGAATCTATATGCCGGTTTTAATTAATTATTAAGACCGAGGCAAGATGGCAGTTTATAGAGTATAATGTTTAACGTCAATATCAGGAGAAAGTGATGAGCGGACACGATGCTTTGATGTTAGGATTGCTGCTGTTGCCAGGTTTGGCTTTGTCGATCGCAATTATGGGCGCTTTTGCCGCTGGTGGATAATCAGTTTTGGGAACAGGCCGATTTTGTAAAAAGTAGTTTTTTCTTCGTTTTCCTCGTTTCCTGGCTCTGGCTGGGAACGCATTTCACTATTGCTCTGCCTCCTGTTTTTTGCAAGCGAGGCAGAGCCTCTGGAGCTCGGTTCCCAGCCAGAGCCAGGGAACCAGTTAATGTCCCTTCTTCCTTCTTCCTTCTTCCTTCTTCCATAACTTACAAAAATTGTGCTGTCACATCCGAATTTACTAAAGTATTCGCGCACAAAATACCCGATGCTGCGACGGCGGGCACGCCAATTCCGGGCATGGTGCTGTCTCCCACCCGATACAAGCCTTTGACTGGTGTTTGTGGGCCGGGAAATGTGCCTTTTCCGGCGGCGATTGCAGGCCCGTAAGTTCCTTGATATCGGCGTAAAAATCGGGCGTGGGTTAGCGGTGTGCCGATCGACTCTAAGACTATCCGCGATCGCAAATCGGGTATAATTTTTTCTAAAGCTTGAAACAGAGATTGCGATCGCTCTTGCTTTTTCTGCTGATACAATTCGCCATATTCCCAACCTTCGTAAGGTTCCAATGTATAAGCGTGAACGGCGTGATGCCCAGGCGGCGCGAGAGTTGCATCCCACACTGTAGGAATCGAAATCATGCAAGTATTTCCGGGTACTGTAATGTCAATCTTGCTGTCGTGAACGACGACGTGGTGGCCGGTCAAACCTTCGAGTCCTTCGGCTTTAATTCCTAAATGCAGGTGCATGAAACTGTCTACTGCGGGCATCGACAAAGCGTTTTTTCGGTAGCTTTCCGGCAAATCTTCAGGTCGCAGTAATTTTGTATAAGTATCCCATATTGTGGCATTGGAAATAACAATTGGGGCGCGGATCACTTCGCCATTTTTCAAGCGAACGCCGGTTGTTTTGCCGGATTCAACTAATATTTGCTCGACTGGAGCTCCCAGGCGCAACTTTCCTCCCCAGCGCTGCAAACCTCTGACTAAAGCATCGACGATCGCACCGCTGCCACCTACAGGATATTCGATCGCACAGCGCGATCGTTCGCCAATCATAAAAGCTATTTCCGGGGCGACAGTTCCGTGCGCTTTCAAACCCGACAGCAAAAAGCACTCCAAATCGATCAAACGCCGCACCCAAGGATCGCGCACCTCGCGATCCATCAAGGAACCGGCTGAACCCGCGATCGCACCTACTAGCGGCAACAGCTTCAGCAAAGCAGGCGAGTACCGAGACAGCAAAACAGGTATTAACTGCCAGTCGGATCTCAGCGCTAAAGCCGGAATTCCACGCAAAGCTTCATACAAAACTAATAAATTTTGTTGAAATTGCTGTAATTCTACAGCACCTTGCGGTGTGAACTTAGCTACAGCATCTAAGTAACTTCTCGCATCAGCATAAATCGGTAAACTTCCCTCTGGAAAATGGTAATGGCCCAGCGGATCGTAGGGAATTGCTGCGATCGATTCCTCCAAAACATCAAAAACTTGCCGCAAGGGATTGAACGACTGGGGATCAGTCAAACCGCAATAAAAAGAAGGCCCCGAATCAAAGTCAAATCCCCGGCGCGAAAAGCTGTGAGCTGCCCCGCCCGCTATGATGTGGCTCTCGCAGACGAGCACCCGCTTGCCGTAACGAGCTAGCATCGAGCCGGCGACTAAGCCCCCAATACCGCTGCCAATGACGATCGCATCAAAGTCTTGCATTTATCAAATGTGGTATAATTGTATTATTTCTTGCTGAGTGTTGACAGGGTATTTTTATGGGAGGAAAACTATGAAAGCTTTATCTATTTTAGATGAAGTTGTTCGCGAATTAGAACAAGACGTGAATCTCTCACGCATTAAAAAAATAATATTTTTTGCTTGTAAAGAGTCCTGGGAAAACGATCCCGCCCAACTCGCCAGCGCAGATGTAAGGCTTTTAATTGAAGAGCTGTGCGCCAAATACAGCAGGTTAGAAGATATTGAAGCAGTTTTAAATAATATAGTCTCTAAGGTTAATAAAAAAACCGAGTATGCTTTAGTAGCAGACCTCATAGTCTGTCAACTTAGCAGGCTGTATGAATTTGAAGATTTCACCAAATTAGAAATAAACATATCTAGTTTTGGCGGTCAGGAAGCTCCCGCATTTGAAGAGCACTTTAGTTCGGAAGTACCCAGCAGCGAAGAAAGGCCAAGAAACCCCGGAAAATTATTTGATGTCAGACAAAAAATTTTGCAGCAAACAAATCCGCTGAGGGCGAAAATCCTAATTTTTTCTACTCTTTATCACGAGTTTACTTTTAGCGATCGCGATTGGCTAATGCTGAAAACTCAAGAACTTGACAATCTACTGCGACAACTGTTTAATGTCTGTGGCAGCCTAGCCGAACTCGAGTCTCGATTGTACACAACTGCTAGCAATCTTGACAACAGAGATGAAAACGACCAAGCTGCAAGCGTAATCATCAAAGCGATGAATCCTTGTTATGCAAAAATACAACAGGAAGAATCCTATGAAGCCGAATCTTCGGTTAGTGAAGATTACGATCAGACACATTTAAACAACAGTGTTTATGAAGAGAGCGAGCTGGTGGACAGGCGCAGCGATTATTTTGATCCAGGCGAGATTACTCACATCCTTCAAGCTGCTCCACCTCACTATCATTATGACCCCCAAAAGAGTTACTTAGTGCCGGACACGGCAGAAAATGTACAGTTTAAAGAACCCGAAACCAGCCATAATTATGCTACTGATTTCAGACAGCAAATGGTAGAAACATTCCCAGTTGCAGAAATGCCGACTATTATCGAAATTTTAGAACCGGCGGCTCCTGTTATTATAAATATTAGCGATTCCATCAAACGCAAGTTGGAATTGGAAGAAGAAATGACAGAATTAGTCAGTCAAAGTGCTAACTCTGCAACGGTGCAAATAGAAAATATATTCACCCAGTTAGAAGCTGCTTTGAACGGAAAATTTTCTAGGGGAAGTGCAGAGGAGCGTTTGTACTGGAAATATAAAAATCTCAGAGAGTATGTAGGGAAAGTTCAGAAGTTTACCGATAAATTGCTGGAAATTTTGAGCGAATTGGAGTCAAAAGAAAGCGGTAAATATCCTTCGGAAATCCCAGAAAACCTGAGCGACGATATTTCAGAAATACCGCAGGAAAACTCTAGCCATAAAGCAAATCAGTATCAGCTTCTGGAAATGGCAAAGCAAGGCAAACCAAAGGCGATAGCCCAATTGATTAATCAATTGCTACAGCCTAAAGGAATTGTTTCTACAGCGGGATTTAAAGATGGTTGGCTCCATATAATTCTGGAGTCTGCTGAAGTACCAAACCAACAGGCGACAGCTACCTACATTCACAAAAAACTGTGTACTTTAAAATCCAAATATCTTACTCATGTGAAAATTCACGGGCGACAGTTAGGTAGCAAAACAGTTTTTTGGACTCAAGAATTTGTCAATCAAACTCATTAAATGCCCCGACTCAAGTCTGAGGCTACACCAACTAAGTCGGCCTGCGTCAACTGAAATTCAATAAATTTCATCAAATTTCTCAGACTCAAGTCTGGGGCTACAGAAATTAAGTCCGCCTGCGCGAACAGAAATTTAAGCAGTCTAGAAATAGCAGATTGTACCTAATTAACAACAAAAACAAATATGAATGCCAGCGAAATTTTAAGGCGATATACATCAGGAGAACTAGATTTTCAAGGTATGAATCTCCGAGGCGTATACCTGAGCGGTGCCGATTTAATTGGCGTCAATTTAAGCAGTGCTGACCTCTGCGGTGCCAACTTAGCGATGTCATATCTAAGCCGAATTAACCTTCAGCGCGCAAATTTAACTAATGCAAAGCTGTGCGGTGCTAACTTAAATCAAGCCAACTTGAGCGGAGCAAATTTGTCCGATGCAGACTTCCACGGAGCGACTTTGCAAGGTGCAGACTTTCGAAAAGCTAACATCTCTTTGGCAGTTTTTATTGATGCAAATTTGAGCGATGCAGATATGCGAGGTGTGAATTTGCAAGGTGCAGATTTGCGCGGTGCGTGCTTGCGGGGTGCAAATTTGCGGAAGGAGGTGCGGCTTTTTGAGGGTGCAAATTTGCGGGGTGCAAATTTGCAAGGTGCAGATTTGCGGGGCGTCAATTTGCAAGGTGCAGATTTGACTAAAGCTAATCTCAGTCACGCGAATTTGACTGAAGCATTTCTGGGAGAAACAAATCTGACTCAGGCAAATTTGAGCGAAGCTATTTTAGATGGCGTATTTTTGACTGAAGCAACTTTGGTAGAAACAAATTTTTCCTGGGCTGTAATGACCAATGCTAAGTTGGAAAGAGCTGTGTTACTTGATGCTGAATTGGCTGGCGCTAATTTGCGCGGTGCATTTATGACTGATGTTAAGTTGAGCAATGCTAATTTAATCATGGCTGACTTGAGTAGAGCTAATTTGGTGCGAGCTGATTTGAGTCGAGCTAATTTTAATCAGGCAAATTTGAGTGAAGCTGATATGACTGATGCTTACCTGGCTAGAACAGATTTGCGGGAGGCAATTTTGCACCGCACAAGTTTGATTAGGGCAGATTTGAGCACTGCTAATTTATCAGGTGCTCAGTGGCGCGGTACAATTATGCCGAATGGAGAAATGCACGGGTAATTACTTCTAGTAGCAATTTAAGGCTGTCACCAAAAGAGTTAATCTCCGACCCTGTGATTTAACAAATATGAGTAAAAATGAGCTGGGTAGGAGAGCCGTCCTTAATTTAATAGTTAAGGCCATTTTGTAGAATTCAAAACTGGAGGGCAATGCTGTGTTAGATACAGGAAAAATTTTACAAGAACGTTATCAATTGCAACAGCGTTTAGGACGTACAGCCGCCGGTCATCAAACTTGGCTAGCAGTGGATTTAAAGTCTCAAGAACAGGTAACGCTGAAAATGTTAGCTTTTAGCCCGGAAATGCACTGGGAAGAACTCAAGCTTTTTGAAAGAGAAGCACAAGTTTTGCAGGCGCTGAATCATCCCCGCATTCCTTGCTATCGAGATTATTTTTCCCTGGAACGGGAAGCCGGAGCAGGATTGCCTTGGTTTGGATTAGTGCAAGATTATATTCCGGGATTTTCACTTCAGGAATTGTTAGAAAAAGGCAATAGATTTTCAGAAAAACAAGTACGAAAAATTGCCACTGAAGTGCTGGAAATTTTAATTTATTTGCATGAATTAAACCCCCCAGTTTTGCACCGAGATATTAAGCCGAGTAACTTAATTTGGGGGGAAGATCAGCAGGTTTATTTAGTAGATTTTGGTGCGGTACAAGCTCAAGCGGCGGTGACAGGTGTAACGTTTACAGTCGTAGGCACGAGTGGCTATGCACCCTTAGAACAGTTTTGGGGGCGGGCGGTGGCGGCTTCGGATTTGTATGCTTTGGGAGCTACTTTAATTCATTTGTTAACGGGGATGACTCCTGCGGATTTGCCACAGAAAGATTCTCGGATTCAGTTTAGCGATCGCGTGAGTGTGAATCCCAGTTTGGTAAGCTGGATTGAGAAGATGACGGAAATCGCGTTAGAAAAGCGTTTCAGCAAGGCTAGAGACGCTTTAGCAGCTTTGAAATCGGGAAACATACAAGGGGCTAATCTTCAAACTGCGACTGTTCGGAAAATTGCTAAACCACCTCACAGTCGCATTCAAGTTAGCAAATCAGCGACCGAGTTAAACATTAAAATTCCCTCTACTTTAGTCAGACAGCCTTTTTTATGTGCTTTTTTAATAGGAATATTCATTCTACTGTTATTTTTGTCGTTCCCCTTAGTATTTTGGCAACAAAATTTCCGTACTGGATTAGGATGGTTTACGATTATAGCAAGTATCTTACTTAAGATTTTGGGCAATGGTAATAAAATTACATTTAACCGGAACTACTTTAAACTGGAACATCAGATATTTGGTTGGAGTTATTTAGGACAAAGGGGGGAAGTTTCTGAGATTTTGGGTGCTTTTATATACAATAATTCTGGGGGGAATCAAATCAAAATTCGTTCAGGCAACTATACAGGAACTTATTTTTATGTCTTAGCGAACAACTTGAAAGAGGTTGAGGCGGCTTGGTTAGCGCAAGAAATTCAAGATTGGTTAAATTTAAGATAAATTTTTATAGGGCGAAGCCTTGGTGATTAATTTTTTTGTATAATAGACATCTCGCAACTAAAAATGGGTGACGCACTGACTTATAGGGGGTCTAAAATACAGCATATTCCAGGTTCATTAAGTACAGTAGCAACAGCTTGTAAACCAGACTGCTCGATCAAAAAAATGATGCTACTTTAAAAGAGTTATGCCAAGGCTTTCTAAAAAAGACCCCAATCAAAGTCAGTATATCTTATTACGCGATCGCCCAAAAAACATTGAATTTTAATTCAAATTTATCCGTTCACAGGCAAAACGATCGCAAACTCAGTTCCCACTCCAGGCTCCGCATCCACCTCGATGCTTCCGCCATGTTTTTCTACCGCAATCTGGTGGACAATTGCCAACCCCAATCCAGTTCCTTTGCCGACACCTTTCGTCGTGAACAAATGGTCGAATATCTGCTGTTTCACTTCCTCTCTCATCCCGATGCCGTTATCAGCAATTTTAATTTTAATGTGTCCTTCACGCAGTACATCAGTGCCAATCGTGATGCGGTTTGGATTTGCCACAACTTCACTAAAACTGCGTCCTAAATTTGACTCTTCTAAGGCATCAATGGCATTGGCGAGCAGGTTCATGAAAACTTGATTTAATTGACCGGGAAAACATTCGATTTTAGGGAGATTGCCGTATTTAGTTATCACTTCGATCTGCGGGCGGTGTTCGTTTGCTTTGAGGCGGTGTTTCAAAATTAAAATAGCGCTATCAATGCCTTCGTGAATATTAAAAGGAACTTTGTAGTCTTTGTCGCCTCGGGAGAAGGTACGCAAACTGTTGCTGATGCTGCAAATGCGCTCGCACCCAAGTTGCATTGAATCAATCATCTTCGGTAAATCTTCCAAAAGATAATCGAGGTCTATCTCTTCAGCGTGGTCTGCTATTTCTGATTGCGATGCAGCGGAGCGATACAATTCTAAGTGTTCTATAACATCTTCTAAACTTCTTTTACCTTCGCTTAAATTCCCAGAAATAAACCCAATCGGATTGTTGATTTCGTGGGCGACTCCGGCGACTAAATTGCCCAAAGCCGACATTTTTTCGTTTTGCACGAGTTGCAGTTGCGCTTGCTGTAAATCTTTTAAAGTTTGTTCTAGCTGTTGGTTTTGCTCTTGCAAAAGTTCCGCTGCTCGCTTGCGATCGGTGGCATCAACACCCAAACCAATAATCCCGATTGTCTCACCTTGGCAATTTTTTAGTTGCACTTTCGTGACTTCTAAATAGTGTAGTTTACCGTCAATAAATCTGAGAGATTCGCTGGAGTAATGCGGCAAATCTTGGGCAAGGCAGGCGGCATCTGAAAGCAGACACCCCGCTGCATCCTCTCCCAGTATATCTTTGTAATGATCGACAGCTAGGAAAGCGCTCACAGGCACGCCCACATTTTGAGAAAAGGTTTTGTTCAAAAACTGTACTTTACCACTGGGATTAACCATCCAAATCCAAATCGGAGCGACATCAAGAATTGCTTGGAGCATTTTTTTCTGATCGGCAAGCTGAGCTTCGGTTCTGCTAATTTGTACTAGCGATCGCTCTAATTGTTGGTTGTAATCCTGATATTTTTTATATAGCAGAGCATTTTGCAAACAGATGGCGGCCTGGGAACACAGGAGATTGAGAAGTTGCAGGCGATCCCGGGTAAAAACTTTTGCGGTTAAGCGATTTTCCAGATACAAAATGCCCACTAAGTTGCCTCGATCGAGAATCGGCCAACACAACAGGCTCTGCGGTTGGTATTTGAGGATATAGGAGTCGGAATCCCAATCACGTTGTTGAGCGAGCTCCCGAACAATCACAGGTTTCAATAAATTTTTAACGCAGTCAACAATTTTGAGGGGCAAGATATCGCTGTTTTCATCGAGTGTTGCGGATGATAAGTCGATCGCCCACTCGAGTCCCGAATTGTCGAGCGTGCTGGTAGCCGCAATTTCCCATTGATTGCCGTTTGATAAAATCAGCGCTCCTTTGTCAGCTCCTGTATTTTTCATCCCCAGTTGCATCAGTTTGGCAATTAGTCGATCGAGTTCTCTTTCACTAGAGAGCGCTTGACAAGCTTTGAGCACTGTTGAAAAATTTCCGAAATCTGATACGCTGGCCGAAACAGACGGATGAATGGATGGATGAATGGATTGATGAAGCGATTGATTTTGCCCAGCAGGTGTTGGAAAATTTGCTAATGGATGTTCAGAGAGTTTTGCGGGTTCTAAAATCGGTTTTAATAATTGAGGATAACGTTTTTCTAAGTCATCAATTTTGGATCGATCTCCCCAACGGACATAGCAATCATAGGCATCTATCATGTAGAGTCGGGCAATTTTTTCCCTTCCTAATGACAGGTAAAACTTAGCAGCGAGTTCGCAAGCAAGAGCTTCTTCATTGACATATTCGTTAGCTTTAGCTCCGGTAATAGCTCGATCGTAAAGTTCCATGGATTCTGCTGTCTGTCCCAAAACGCCCAGCAATTCTGCCTCAACCAGATCGAACTTGTGTTGGTAATTGATCGGCGTATGGTGCGCGAATTCTTTGAGTTTTTTCTGACTAGCCCCAACGCGCTTCAGGATTTGTTGGCGCTCCGCCGGTGCGGCATCTGCATAGATTGCCAAATGTGCCAGTGCATCATAAAAGTCGTGCATCATCGTTACTAGCATCAATACACAATTCCCAAGATAAGGTTTGCCTCCATTTCGCCTGTCGATTGGCTGCGGATTACGGCTCGAATATATCCCGAATCCGTTGCCTCTTCTCTTTTTTCTAAAATTTATACACCTCCATCTAGCAGGTAACAGGTAAAATTAATTGAAAGATTGGAAGGTTTAATGTATTTGTAAATAATCGGTCTGCGTTCGAGTTAGTCGAGAATGTGTGTTCGGTTGAGGACTATTTCTACCGATGCAATTAACGGTCGCTAATGCAACTTTTTGGGATTGTGGCAGAACCGCCTCCCGCAAATCCACCGCCACAATAGCGCAGGTTTGAGAATTGCCGCGGCAGGTTGTCGGTCTTTGTCGCGCATGAACCCATAAATAGCCGATCGAGAATCTGTGTACGATTGAGCGATCGCGCGATAGCCCGGTATTACCGTATTCAAATCTACTGCATTTATTATTGTGTCCATATCGGCTGACCTCAACCCAGACATTAACTTGACAAAACTTAGTCTATATATCTTAGGGCATAAACAGCATAATTTTCGAGATGTATATCAAAAAATCCCATTATCTGTTAAAAAACAACATTTTATACTTTGCCGATCGCGATTAAAGCTTTTTACTTACGTCTAAGTTTCTGTTGTTAATCTCAAATGCGATTAAATGAACGCGAAATACCGTAAAAACACTGCCTCATCATGTCTTAAAAAATACACTCGCTAATTAATTAAATTTAATATCGATCGATAGCCCAAGTTTCCGGGAAGCCGGTCAAAAAGTTAGTACCTTAAAAAGTCCAAATATAATCTCTAGAAATTATAAAGAATCCGTCGTTAAAGCAGTGGCATTTCAGCCCCCGCTAGAAAAGGACAGGGCCGTTGCATTGTGGTGAAGCTCCCCCTCCACTCTACTTATGGCCTAATAGCCCTCCCAGGGGTTAAAACCAAATCAAATAGTAATAGGCATTAGTCTTCACATAACCGAAAGCATCCAGGATACAAGCCTCCGGATTCATTCCAACGCGCAGACTCAGGACGGAGAAATAAAAAACCTGTATCCGATGAAACTTGCCCTCCGAATTTATCCGTGGGGTCAATGCTTCAATTCTTTAATCTAAAATATAAAATCTAAAATCGATTGATTTTACCTAGATGCCGACAGGGGTTTTAACCCCTGTCGGCATCTAGCTTCCTGATAAGGAAAGAGCGTTATTTGAGATTAGTAAATCCCGTCTGCAGCTGTTTCTGCCACTCGTTGAGTTATCTCAACATCTCGATTCACTTTCTAGCAAATATTCTCTGAGGAATCTTCAGCGTTTTATCTTGCATCTCGCGCTGCATCATTGATATTTTCTTGCCCGCCGCTGGTACCATATCTCAGAGACTCTGTACCCTCTGCTGCTCTTTCTTTGGCTCCCTGCGTGGCTTCTTTAACAATATCTTTTGCTCCCTTCAAGCCTTCGCGAGTGTTTTCTTTAAGATTAGCAAAGCCTTGTTTGGTTTTGTCGCCAAAGTCATCAGCTTTGCGCTGGGCTGTGCGAGCATCGTCCTTCACCTTTTGGCCAACTTGGTCGAGTTTGTCAGGGGCGTCATCCGCTACCCGCCGTACATTTTCGCCTACATTGTTGCTAGATTTTGTGTCAATGCGGTGCTGCGCTTGCTCTTTGAGAAGCTGAGCTTTTGCTTCTGCTGATGTTACCTTTTGGTTTCTGGGATCGACATCGGGGTAGTCGTTCATGCCGCCTTTGTATTCGGAAGTTACAGCCCCTGAAGGCACTTCTTCTCTAATTTTGTCGGCAGTTCTTCCTGCGATCACATCAGTCTTTCCTGCCGTTACATCAGTTTTGCCTGCCATTACATCAGGGCGACTGCAGGCAGTGCTCACTAATACTAAAATGCCCGCCAGAAACACTGTTAAAATTTGTACAGCTCGAATTTTTTTCACAAATGCAGTTAGTCTCTTCATAAAAATGCTCCTTTCTATTGTGATATGCTCAAATGGCTTGTGGCTTTGTAGAGGGCTACCCTTACCAAATTAGGCACTTAAACACTTTTTTTAGTATACGAATAGAAACCGCAGCTTTTCATCTATCCCAAGTTACATTCCTCAAGTTATAGCGGAAGTAAGACGGAAGAAGGAAGAAGGAAGAAGGACAAAGGACAAAGTACAAAGGAATGGACAATCTTCGATCTTCTAGAAATTATTCAAACTCGGCACACCCTGCGCCGGACAAGGCAAAGTCCTTTCCCTACATAGCTGTTGGGTTATCCATGCGCGGACTATGTTGAAATGTTTTGCATTTTCGGCTCAAAAAAAACCTTCTAGTCAGGAACTAGAAGGAAGGTGGTGTATGATCTCAAGTACAACAAGGTCTTTAATCGCAATTGTGGCGACACATCGCGATCGCACACATCTGTCTAATGGCTGAAAGTATTTCTACAATGGCTAAGCATTTTGAATCGCTGTTTTTAGACTCTTGCAAAATTCGCCTATCGCCTCTAAACCCTGTTCTGGAGTTCCTTCGGCCAAGCGTTTGACAAAAGCACTGCCAACAATCGCAGCATCTGCACCCCATTCTTTCACTTGGCGAGCGTGTTCGGGTTGCGATATACCAAACCCGACGCCAATGGGTTTGTCGGTGACGGTGCGGAGTTCTTGTAGCAACTCTTTTGCTCTCGTTTCTAAGCCTTCGCGTACTCCCGTAACCCCCGTCACACTAACTAAGTAAATAAATCCTTGAGACTGACGAGCGATCGCTTCTATACGACTTTTGGGACTGGTGGGAGCAACTAATAATGTTAGTTCAATCCCTAATTTCTTGGCAGGTTGGATGAGACTGTCTGCTTCTTCTAAGGGCAAGTCTGGTACAACCAATCCCTGAACCCCAGCACTTTTGATTTGCTGCAAGAAGGTTTCTATACCTCGGTACAAAATCGGATTGTAGTATGTGAAGAGAATGATGGGCGATCGCAAATTCGGACTAACTTTCGCTACCATTTCCAGCACCGAATCTAACCGCGTTCCTCGCTGTAGCGCCCTTGTAGCAGCGGCTTGAATCACCGGCCCGTCAGCTAGCGGGTCAGAATAGGGAACGCCAAGCTCGATCGCATCTGCACCGTTATCATCCAAAATTTGCAATGCTTTAGCAGTTGTCTCCAAGTCTGGGTCGCCAGCAGTAATAAAAGGAATCAATGCACATTGGTGGTTCTTGCGTAACGTTTCAAAACAATTAGAAATAGTCATTAGTTATTAGTCATCAGTCATTGGTTATCCGTCATCATACATAGGATTTCCCCTCGATCGATCGCAAGGAAATTTGTTTGTAGTGAGGAACTCCTTCCTCATAAAACTCCCTCGGACTGAAGTCCTCACTACAAACCTATCGCGCTTATTTTAGGGAACGTGATATCAGTCATCAGTCATTAGTTAGCCGTCAATATTACTATTCATGAATTGTTATTTCCCAGTCATTAGTTCCGAGTTTATTGCTAATAATTTAATCACTAATAGCTCACTAATAACTAATAACTGAGAAGTAAGGACTATTGACTAATTATCTTTTTCCTGCTCAATTTCGGCTTGAAGTTTGGCTAATTCTTCAGGAGTGAGTTCATCGAGCTGCTTCTGCAAGACAGCTTCTTTGTAGTCTTGCAATTGCTGGCTGTAGGTCATATTTTGAGTCAGTGCTCGAAATAAATAAGTCACCAGCCAGCCAATCAAGCCGGCGACCAAAAATAACTGACTCCAAATCCCTGCATTCATGCTGTCGAGTCCGGCGAATTGTAGTAGCAAGTAGATAAACCCACCTGCTACAAAAAAGCCGATACTGATTCCAATTACGTCAATACGTCGCATTTAGGCTTCTATCTGCCGCCGTTTGGGCCGAAAATTCAAAAACGGAGCTAGGAGAAACATACCTGGGAAGAAGAAGAACATCAAGAAGTACATGAAGCCACGCTCAAAAGAGGTAGCGACGTACCAGCGGCTGTTCAGGTAAGCGTAGGTGGCCGCGGGTACTACCAGGAGGTAGGCTCCTGCCAAGACGGCGTAAAGCAGTAAGGTAATATACATAGATTTGCTTTAGGGGAATAATAACAGGGGTAAGTCGGTTGACACGCTCCGTTAGCTGGTTAACTATTGTACCGCTTGGGGAGAGCCAGCGCGACTTTTGGGAATTTTTTGATTAGGGGTTGCGTAAATTGGGGTTTTGGCTGTAGAATAAAAGGCTGTTGCTCTTAGTGGATCAAAACCACAGCAGCTTGACCAAAGGGGGGCGTGGCGGAATGGTAGACGCTACGGACTTAAAATCCGTTGACCCGAAACGGTCGTGTGGGTTCAAGTCCCTCCGCCCCCATCCATTTCCATCATTTGTGATTCAACGGTTTCAGATTTCTTGTCACCAAGAGTTCTGTTGGTCGCTCAATTTTCGCGCTAATGGTTTTCTACTATGTCCAAAAGCGCCTCTATATCTGACAAGTTCGCCCCGGACTTTTTGCATCGGGTATTCAACTGGTTGAGCAAGTCGGCTGGTTTGGGAAATTGGGCGACGGTGGGAACCGATTTTTTATTTTCATCCCGCCCCACGTGATATTACGCAGCAACTGGCAAAGTAATCACAAATTCCGTGCCCTGTCCTATTTGAGAATTTACCTCAATTTTGCCGTGATGCTTGGCAAGGATTTGATAGGAAATAGCCAATCCTAATCCAGTACCTTGGCCGATCGACTTTGTAGTAAAAAATGGGTCAAATATCTGTTGGGTACTGGCGGACGCAATTCCCGGCCCGTTATCCCGAATCTTGACGGTGACAGTATTGTCGGCCGAAATTTCCGTGCTAATCCAAATCGTTGGCGAATAGCCTTTGTCTTCCTTTTTCACCTCCTCCAGCGCATCTATTGCATTACTAATAATATTCATAAATACTTGATTCAGTTGGGCTGGATAGCACTCAACCGCAGGCAACTTGCCGTATTGTTTAATAACTTGAATACCTTGTTTGAGCCGGTGATTGAGAATTGTGAGGGTGCTATCTATTCCTTCGTGAATGTCGGCTGATTTCATTTTTCCGTCGTCGGATCGCGAAAAATTCCGCATGGATACAACAATTTCGCGAATGCGATCGGCTCCCATTTTCATCGAAGAGAGGGTTTTTGGTAAATCTTCTCTGAGAAATTCGAGTTCAATGTCTTCGATGCGCTCTAGAATGGCATCTGGTGGGTTTGGATAGTATTCTTGATAAAGAGTTACCAAACCTGCCAAATCTTCGATGTATTGGTTGGCATAGTCAATGTTGCCACCGATGAAGTTGACGGGATTGTTGATTTCGTGGGCTATCCCTGCAACCATTTGACCGAGAGATGACATTTTTTCGGTCTGAATTAATAGGGATTGAGTTTGTTTGAGTTCTTGTGTATACTCGCTAACTCGCTGAATCAATTTATTGAAAGACGCCGCTAAAACTCCGATTTCGTCGTCTGTTGTGACTGGTACTTGCAGGTTAAAATTCGATTCGCGAGCGACTTGCTGAGCCACATTAGTAACGGTTTCGAGGGGTTGGGCGATCGCGCGGCTGGTTTTGTCCGCTAGGGTGGCGGCGATAAGTGCTGAAATTAGCATACTTCCGAGAATAATTCGGTTTCGCAAACTTCCAGCTTCTTCTAATGCTTGGGTTCCTTGCTGTTTGTGAATTTCTACTGTAGAAATTAGGTCAGTTAAACTTTGAGCAAGGTTATCTAGTACGATCGCCTCTTGGCCGCTGCTAGTCCTCAACATTTGTAGCTGTGCGGACTCAATGCTGTTGGGTGGCAAGTTCCAAACATCCGCTTCTTTTAACTGCAATTTAATTAGCTTACCGTAGTAATCAATGACGAGGGCAGATTTCTTCAAGAGAGCGTGCAATGCTGCCTCTTCTGTTGCTAGTCTCTTGGGATTTTCTAGTGCGAAAGATTCAATTTCTGAAATCAGGATTTTGGCCTGATTGATTTGCCCGAAAAACCGATCTTGTTCGTATTTCAGCGCCACAGTGTTTCCCAAAACGACTGGCAATCTCGCCGCGTGCGATCGGGCTTCAAATACGGTATTTTGCAAATTTTGCAGCATTTGCTGCTGCTGCCCAGCAACATTCACCTGAACTAAAGCTTGCTTGCGAAAGTAGTCTCCCAATCTCAGTCCCGCACCAGTTCCCAAAATCGCTATGCCGATAGCTAAAGCATAGCCATAGCTAATTTTTTGGCCGATCCGCAAATGGTTGCATTCTGCCTTTAGCCCAGTTAGATTAATAGTTGAAGTCGGTAACAAATGTTTTTGAGCATAGTGCTTTTGCTCTACCTTGCTATTTTTGGACTGACTGTGGGTAAATAATAACATGGGAAGTTCCTCCCAAACAAATTAGGAGTAATTGAGCGAATAAAAGCAGAATGCACTTATGTTGAAGGCGGAAAGCAGTTTTGAGTATTGAATTTTGAATTTTGAAATCTTTATCTCAAAACTTAACTCTTACCCTAGTATCTCTATTTTTATACTAGAGTGTTTGTGATCTATATCAACTATTTATGTGATTATACGCAGAAGGACCAAATTTATGGTAACAGCGATTAGTATTTTTAGTCAGTTGGGACACAAGGCCCAACTACCGGTTCTCCCCGTTTTTCTTTTTCTGCCAGTTCTATAGCCTTTATCAGAAAGATGAGGTATCATGTTACGGACCCTCACGAGTGAGTGTCAAGCAGAGAAGATAAGATCAAATGAACTATAATTACATGGTTCAGTAAAGCCACGCG
>NZ_JAUBQN010000049.1:0-42663 GCF_036701295.1 Microcoleus harperi Pol14_C6
ACTACTAATTATCAAGAATTAGGAAAAGCCATAGAGTTTGCGTTCGGACAAGTTACATCGTCAAATATTTTTAACTGATTTACACACTGCTGTTATTGTACCTCATCTTTTTGAGAAAGGCTATAGATTATCTAACTGTCAGTCGTCCCAAAACCCATCAAACCGATGCGGTGCTAGCTGGGTGTAGCGGACTGTGTGATGGATATTGGCGTATCCCAGATAATCCTGTATCGCCCTGGTGTCAATGCCCTTAGCCGCCAAATAGTACCCGCAGCCATGCCGAAGCATATGGGGGTGTACTGGAAATTGGAACTCGGCAACCTCCCCCGCCTTCTTAATCATCTTCCTTGCCGCGTCTGGAGTCATCGGCCCGCCCCGCTCTGAAACAAACAGGTAGGGCGAGTCAGGAAAATCTCTCTGCAACTGCCTGAGCGATCGCATCTCTTCCCCAGCCAGCGGGTGAACGCTCGGCCGCGAACCCTTGAGCCGCCTAACGTGGATGTGAGCAGTTTTCAAATTAATCTGCTGCCAGCGCAAGTTCACCAGCTCCGATATCCGCAGTCCGTGCCGATAGCCCATCAGAATTAGCGTAGAGTCCCGATGTCCCCAGCGCCCTTTCCGAGCCGCCTTAATCCAAAATTAGGCGGCGTAAATGTTACACCGGCTCGGCTTGGAAAGCATAAATTACTAACCCCCACTTACCTTTGAATGCTTCTCGGATCGAGAGCATCCCGCAGCCCATCCCCCAATAAATTAAACGCCAACACAGTCAAAATAATCAGTATCGCCGGAGGCCAAACCAACCAAGGCTGCAACACTAAAATTGAAGCATTAGTAGACAGGGATAATAAATTTCCCCAAGAAGGATCGGGCTGTTGAATTCCCAAGCCAATTAAACTCAAAACCGACTCCGCCACAATAAAACCCGGAACAGACAAAGTAGCAGAAATAATTACATAAGTAGCAGTTTGTGGCAAAACGTGGCGGACAATAATATAAATTGGATTGGCGCCCATTGCCCGCGCCGCTTGCACGAATTCTAACTGTTTAATTGATAGTACCTGACCGCGAATTACCCGCGCTAAACTCGCCCAACTGATAAATGAAGTAATCAGCACAATCAATATAAATCGTTGAGCACTTGTCAATCCCGGTGGCAATACTGCTGCTAGCGCTACTAATAAATAAAGACCGGGAATCGTCATCAATACTTCGGCGAAACGCATTAAAATACTATCAATCCAACTGCCGAAATAACCAGATATGCCTCCGATTAACAATCCCAAGGGAAAAGAAATGGCTATTCCTACTAAACCGATGCTGAGGCTAATTCTGCTGCCGTGTACTAAGCGACTGAATTGATCGCGAGCTTGTTCATCCGTGCCTAAAAGATTAATTTGGCCTTCTCCTGTAGTGCCAAATAGGTGCCTGTCTAAAGGCAAAATTCCTAAAAACTTATAGGGAGAAGCTTTGACAAACAAACCGACAGCAGAGGGTTTTTGCCAGTCTACAATTACCTCGCGAGCGCCGGTATTCGCATCCACCGGGCCCTGAGTAGTCGGATAAACGTGGGGCCCGATAAATCGCCCGTCTTGCGTAGTTAAATGAATCTGAGTCGGTGGCAGCAATGAACCGTTTAATTGAGAGTCATAGGGGTCGTAAGGTGCCACAAATTCGGCGAAAAGTGCGACTGTATAAAAAATTAACAGTAGCATGGCTCCCAAGCGAGCTAGAGGATTGTTTCTAAGATTTTGCCACCATTTCATAAGTTTTTAGGTTGAAAATTTTAAGTGAGTTAGTAATAAAGGCTAAAGTTCTTTGTAGAGACTTTAGTTTTTATCTTAATGGGTTCAGCAGCCAAAAGTTAATTCCTGACTTATAAAAGTTTTCATAATTGAATTACTTACTACAAAAATTAGATTACTTGTGTTCATCTCCGACCAAGATTATTCTAGTTTCATCTTCTGGTATTTTCCCCAATTCCTCGCCGCTAAAAGGATTGTAGAAAAACGAGCCTGTTTGGGGCGGCAATTTGGGATTGAGTACAATTTCTACTATACTTTTTACAACCCCAGTGAGCGGGATTGCTAAGATAACTCCCAACAATCCTCCCACTCTTCCTCCTAAGAGCAAAGCTGTGAAAATAATTACCGGACTTAATCCGGTGAGATTGCCCATAATTCGGGGAGCTACTAAATTATCCTTGATTTGCTGAAGACCGATCGCCACTACCAAAACTTGCAGCGCCAGCCACCAATCAATAAAGGCTACAATTATACTAACAGTGCCAATTCCCAAAGTTGCTCCAATAAACGGAATTATTTCCGTCAATCCTATAAACACGGCAAACAACAGAAAAAACGGCACTTGCAGCCACCAAAAAGCCAGACTCAACGAGATGGCCATAAATAGTCCCAGCAATAACTGTCCCGATACAAATCGCTGAAGGTTTCTCTCCAAAGTCTCTGTTAAAACATAGCGAATGTCTGGGGAAAAAATGCTGGTCAAACCCTGCCACACTCTTTTCCCGTCTAGGAGCATATAAAAGGAAATTACCAAAATAAAAATTAAGTCCAAAAACCAGTTAACAGTACCTACAACTAAGCCTAAACCCGTACCGGCGATCGCCTGGACTTGTCCCTGGACTCTAGCTGACAGTTGCTGCTCGAATATTTGCACGTCAAACGGTAAATTGCGCTCGGCACTCCACGCTTGAAATTCACCTAGCTGCAGCCGCCCCGACTCCAGCAATTCCGGCAACCTCACCCCCAACTGGCTCGCTTGGCTGAACACCGGCGGCACAATAGTTAAACCTATTACTACTACTATCACACCCGCAGTTAAATAAACCAGGCCTGCAGCTACTCCCCGCGGCAAAAATACTTGCAGTCTTTTTACTGCATAATTTAATAAAAATGCAATGAGTCCCGCTGTTACTAAAATGCTCACCAGTTCCCCAACATAACTGACAGCAGTTAGGGTAAACCATCCCGTCACTAGCACTAGCAGCCAAGTAATTAGAAACTGTTGGAGGGGAGAAAAGAGACTATTCATTTTGATTTTTTTTAAATAAAGTGGCACAATTTTTTCCGCAGATGTGCCGTATTATACAATAAACACATGAGAGTATAGATTAGGAATAATCAGTTCAAGATTAGACTGACTTTTCTAAGCATTGATAGATAGGTGACGGCTAAGGCAGTTAGGGAGACACAATGCCAGCCCGATCGACCCCACGATCCGAAATCACTCTAATATTCAGTATGCCCCACAGACCGATCAAATTAAATGTCGATCGTACAAACTCGGATCAATTCGCCATTGTAAGGTGAAAGGGCACCACACTCACCCAAAAGGGGGACGCGGGACTGCTGAGGCCATCCGCTAAAATGAATCCAATATAAAAACCGCAATCTTTCTTTACAATCAAAAAACCACAGGCTAATAGCGGCGAGAGGAACTACTGTGACCAATCAAATTTTTTCAGAAGCGGAAGAAAAGCAACCCCTTCCCCCCGTGCAGAGCGGACGCGACAAGAACTCAGCAGTGGATGTACCTGAAAGTGGGGTCTCAGAACACTCTCGCTGGTCATTCTCCGGTGAGGAAGATGAACGAGAAGTTGCCCTAGAAGCTCCAGAAATGGAGGGGGAACAATCAGAAGAGTGGGAACCAGAAGCAACTGAAGTTGGGCCCCGCAAAGAAATCAGGTGGCCCGCCTTGTTGGCGGGCGCGGGAGTTGGCGTGGCTGCAACGCTGCTAGCAGTAAACTTGACTGGGGGCAAGCAGAGTTCACCTCCGGCAGCTCCAATTCCATCGGCAACTCAGCAAGCGACGGCTCCGACGGTGACAGTGGCGCCTGTGGAATCTGCCCAGGTGGGTGAAACTCTGGAAGCGACGGGCGCGGTGGCAGCCTATGACTTGCTGCCGGTGCTGCCACAAGCCAACGGTTTGCAAATCAAGCAGGTGTTGGTGAATGAAGGAGATGCGGTAGAAAAAGGTCAGACGATGGCGGTTTTGGACGATTCGGTGCTACGATCGCAAATTGCCGAAGCACTGGCGGGAGTACAATCGGCCAATTCTACGGTAGAACAAGCCGAAGCTCAGGTGCAGCAAGCTCAGTCAGCCCAACAAGAAGCCCAAGCCGGCGTTGCTCACGCTCAAGCTGGCGTTGAAAAAGCCATCGCTGACGCAGCACAAGCCAAAACAGGTGTCGGGCAGGCAAGAGCCAGTGTGGAACAAGCTAAAGCCGGTGTCACTCAAGCTAAAGCAGGCATTGCCTCGGCTCAGGCTAAATTAGATCAAGCTCAAAGAGAAGTAAATCGCACCCAAGATTTGGCGACCCAGGGAGTAATTAGTCAGCAAGATTTAGAAAGACGCAAGACAGAGCGACAGACTGCTGTTCAAGACTTAAACAAAGCTAAAGCTGACTTGAATACAGCTTTGCAAGAACAGAATAAAGCAGCGGAAGAAGTGCGATCTTCTCTTGCTAAAGTAGCTACTGCTGAAGCTAATATCAGTACCGCTAGAGCCGCCCTCGCCAGCGCTCGTGCAAAAGTGAATACGGCCGGAGCGAGTGTCAGCAGTGCCAGAGCAAATGTCGGAAATAACACAGCAAGTGTCCGCAGCAATGATGCCCAAGTCAAACAGTTACAAACTCAACTAGAACAAACAATTGTTCGAGCGCCGGATAGTGGCACTGTGGCTGAAAGAATTGGTCGAGTTGGCGATGTTTCTTCCGGAAGTCAAAAACTCTTTTCGATTATTCGGGCGAACAAGCTGGAACTGCAATTGAAAGTGCCGGAAACTCAGCTTTCGCAAGTGCGGCCGGGAACAGCAGTGCAAATTACTTCGGATTCTGACAAGCGGATTAAGTTGTCAGGAACTGTGCGAGAGATTTCGCCGGTAGTTGACCCGCAAAATCGGCAAGCTACTGTGAAGATTGATTTGCCCGCAAGCGCGTTTTTGCGATCTGGAATGTTTTTGCGCGCATCTATTTCGACGGCAACGGCTCAAGGTTTCAAAGTGCCCGCTAAAGCTATTGTGCCACAACCTGACGGCAGTTCTATTGTTTATAAACTTGTCGGCGAGGACAAGGTGCAGGCTCAACCAGTGGAAATCGGGGAAATTTCCGGGGGTGCTGTGGGCGATTTAACTGCTGCTAAGGTAGAGGTTAAAAAGGGTTTGAAGGCGGGCGATCTGGTGGTTGTTACGGGCGCTGGTTTTCTTAAGGATGGCGCTCAGGTTAAGGTGGCTAAATAGTTATTGGTTAGGGCTATTTAGAGTTAGGGTTATTTAGAGATTATTGCCTTTTTTTTGCCGCAGATGAAGGCCGATCGACGCCGATGAACCCAGATAACCACTGCCAATATTTCGATTGCACACGTCTACGGAGATTGCATAATTAAAGCACAGTTAACACTTAACAATCACGGACGGTACAACCGGAATTGATATCAATTATGTCTTTGGTAAATATTAGCCTCTAACTTTCTCCGAGATCTGTTCGTATCGGCAGCCTCACGGTAAACCTTGCTCCTTGTTCCTCACCTGAACTTTCTGCACTAACAGTACCGCCGTGGAGTTCTACTAAATGACGGACGATCGAGAGCCCTAGCCCCAATCCAGCCTCTCTGCGAGAGAAACTACTATCGGCCTGACGGAAGCGCTCGAACACATAGGGGAGAAAATTAGGGTGAATGCCCTTACCAGTATCGCTAACTTGGATTTGAGCCATGCCATCAATGTAGTCTAATGCGACTTCAATTCTTCCTCCGGCTGGGGTGAATTTAATCGCGTTTGAAAGTAGATTCCACACTATCTGTTGTAAACGGCTTGGATCGCCCAATACGTTTAGTGTTAAAGGAGTTAGCCTGGATTCGATTTGAAGATTTTTGGCTTCTGCTGCCAAACGAACCACCTCCATCGCATTTTCAACCAGTGGATTCAGCTCAGTTTCCAAAGCATTGAGCCGAAACTGGCCTGTGGTAATCCGCGAAACGTCTAATATGTCATCGATGAGCTGGTTTTGTGCTTTGGCGGCGCGCTCGATCGTTTTTAGTGCCTCCTCGGTTTTAGCCTGGTCAAATTTTTTCAGGCGCAGCAACTGTGTCCAGCCAATCATCGCATTGAGCGGCGTCCGCAGTTCGTGAGAGAGGACGGACAAAAACTCATCTTTGATGCGGTTGGCCTCTTCAGCAGCCGCACGAGCCGATTGTTCTTCAATCCGAAGGTTGCGTTCTGTCTCTAACTGTTTTTGCTCTGTGATATCCTCGACCGCCAACAGAATCATCTGTGTATCGCCGATGGGAGGCATTTTGCGGCCATTGAGCAGCATTATTTTATGCCCGATATGCTCAAAGTCATGCTCGACCTCAAAATCTTGAAACTCGGACTTTCCTGCCAGAATTTCTTCTAAGAGCGATCGCAACTTGGGAAGATTCCACTGTCCATTACCTAGATCGAACAATGAGCGCTGCTCTGTTTGACTCGGCGTCACCTGAAACGTCTCGTAGAAAGAACGGTTGGCGGTGATCGCCTGCAGGTTTAGATCCAGGACTAGCAACGGTTCCCGCACGGTTTCGACGATCGTTTCGGCGTAGTTTTTCGCTTCCGTCAACTGCTGGGCGCTGATTTTGAGCTCGTGGATATCCACCAACATCACCACAGCCCCATCAATCTTGTGGTCGATCGTCCGATACGGTCGAATATGCAGATCGTACCAATGACCCTCTCGATCTTGAACCTCCTGAACTTTCAAATTGAGGGTGCGGATCACCTCTACAATAATTGGCTCTAAATCCGGCAGTATCAACTTGTGAGTGATGTCGCTCACACAGCGCCCGACATCGCTAGAAATCAAGTTGAAGATGCTTTCGATTGCGGGAGTAAATCGGCGGATTCGCAGGTCGCCTCCCACCATCAGAATTGGAATATTGATGGTGCTGAGCAGATTCTGTAAATCGTTACTCACCTGAGTTGATTCAACATTGCGCCGCTGCAATTCGTCATTAATCGTGTTCAGTTCTTCATTGGTTGCTTGAATCTCTTCTTTTGCGGTTTCGAGTTCCTCATTTGTACTTTGCAACTCTTCGTTGTTCGATAAAATCTCTTCGTTGGCCGCTCTCAAATCTTGGTTAGCGGCTTGATGTTCTTGGACGATCGATTGCAGGTGGTCTTTTGTGATTTTGAGTTCTTCTTGCAGCCTCGCAATTTCCAAACTTTCACCCTCTAAAGCATCGGAGTTAACTTTACCATCCTTTACAGCAGCAGACATTGCAGGGATCGGCCGCTCGTCTTGAAACAAAACTAAAAAATAGTGTTTTGTGGCCGCGCCTGTGGGGAATGGAATCACATTAATTTTGACCTGCCGGATGCGATCCCTTTCTCTAATTTGCAAGCCTTCGCGCGCGATCGGCAACTGGTGCTGGGAGGCCTGTTCAATTGCACTGCGGAGTTCGAGGCGCAATCCTTCTTTTGCCATTCTCAGCAAATTCAAGCTAGCCCTACCGGGAGACGGTTCTAGGTAGGCATTCGTCTGTCCTCGAAATTGCAGAATCTCTCTGGCTGTGTTAATTACGACGCCGACAGGCGCATAGTTATTCAAAACAATGCGATCGGCCTGTTTCTCGATTTCGATTTCGTTTAAGCTTTCCGTCGCCAGCGCTGGGTTGAGAAGTGTCACAGGATAGTTGCTAGCAGTTAAATCCATGCTTAGCCAATGCGACAGCGGTTTTTTAGTATAAATTTTGTTCTTTTTGTCTAATAGGGTAAACAATTCTGAAAAGTCACCAACCGTTTCCGAAGTGCCTAACAGCAAAAAGCCCGTGGGCCGAAGCCCGTAGTGGAAAATTGGCAGCAGCTTTTTCTGCAAAGGCGGGCCCAGATAGATCAGCACGTTCCGACAGGTGATCAAATCCATCCGGGAAAACGGCGGATCGCTGATCAGGTTTTGTTTAGCAAAGACGCAGACTTCGCGCACCGACTGAGTGATTTGGTATCCGCCCTCGACTTGCACAAAGAACCGATGCAGGCGTTGGGGTGAAATATCCGCGACTTGGGCTGGCGTATAAAAGCCACGGCGCGCATGGGCGATCGCATTTTCGCTGATGTCTGTCGCATAAATCTGAATCGGCAGGTCGGTACCTCGCTCTGCTAAAAACTCTAACAAGCAGATGGCGATCGAGTAAGCTTCTTCCCCGGTTGAACAGCCGGCCACCCAAATTCGGATCGGTATTTTCGACGATTTATCTTTAACGATTTCGGGAAAAATTTTGCTGCTTAAACCCTCAAAGCTTTCGGGGTCACGGAAAAAGCTGGTGACATGAATGAAGACATCGTGATAAAGCGCCGTTACTTCTGTCGGGGTGTTTTGGAGATATTCGGCATAATCCTCCATCCGTTCCAGCTTGTACAGCACCATCCGTCGCTGCATCCGCCGCTTCAAGGTGGTTTGTTTGTAGTGAGTAAAATCAACTCCTGTAGCGGCGCGCAGCAAACTGTAGATGGTGGCGATCGCATCTTTATTTTCGCTCGTATCTTCTTCGCTGGTGGTCGATTCTGCCGCAGGCCGATCGGCAATGTAGGGATGACGGCTGAGGTCTGCTATTTTCTCGGCAATTTTATCCGGTGGCAATATAAAGTCTACCTGACCCGTAGCCACCGCAGTGTTCGGCATACTGCTGACCTGTGCCGATCCTTCACATTGGGCAAAAGTAATACCGCCTGCAGCCTTAATCGCTTTTAATCCTTGGGCACCATCGCCGTCGCCCCCGGACAAAACCACGCCGATGGCTTGGTTCCCCCGTTCTGTGGCGAGGGAAACCAGAAAAGTATCGACGGACATAAATACCCCCTTTGTTGTGCCGCGAGGCGTTAGCTTCAGCACCCCTCGCTCGATGGTCATGCTGAAATTCGGGGGGATGACGTAGACATGATTCGGTTCTATGGCCATCCCCTCTGTTACCTCATGGACGGGCATCTGGGTCGATCGAGCCAGAATTTCCCTCAACACACTTTCCTGAGTCGGCAACATATGCTGAATTATTACAAACGCCATGCCGGTATCGATCGGTAAATGCCTGAGTAATTGGTTAAAGGCTTCCAATCCACCCGCAGAGGCTCCTATTCCAACTACAGGAAATAAATCGTTTTGATTGTTCTGCTGCTTTTGATCGGCTTTGATACAACCTTTAGGTTGAGATTTCTTGGAATTCTTTTTTTCGGTCATTTTTTATACCCTGTTTTTGGCTATCAGAAGAGATATTATTGTTGTGATGAGAAATTTTTAGTTTTATTATATCTATAAAAGAGATAATATAATGAAGGATTATCCATCTACCGGGGGATCTGTTGAGGCACAGTCGGCGCGTGCGATTTTCCAATTATTATTATAATTTATAATTATTATTATTATTATTATAATTATTATTATTGATGTCCATACTGCCTGCCTCAAGGGGTACAGGGGTAAAATCGTGAGGGTTGAAATCTCTCACACATTATTATACTAATGGTAGTCTTGAAATTTGATAACGAGTAAATTTGCCATATTCTGCGATCGTAGCAATTCTATGAAGGTTTTCCATAGAGTCCAGTTCGTCTAAATCCGCCAACTCATCAAGAAACTTGACAGGGGAATCTTTTCCGCCCTCCTCAATCAATGGGGCTAGGGATAAGCTGCGAAAAAAAAATAGTACAATTAAGTAGATAAACTTAAAAAAAAGAGAACACCCTACAGAACGGCAATTAATTTCGTTTTTACGCAGGTTGTGGCATCGCAAATTCGCTAGCGCCCCGTCGATATAAACTATCTCTGGATGATTTTATAAGTGTTTCATCACTGCTTTTTGGGATATTTTTACCTTTTTAGCGATTGTCAAGATATCGTCGATCGGCTCTTGCCAATATTGATATAACTCAGCAATTATTTCCTAAACTTCTTCTGGTGTTGAAGTTTGAGGCTGTTAATTTCCAGACACAATCTAATAACTGAATTTTTTTTAACCTTCCCAAAATCCGGCAATCCTGGCTAAAATCTTCAATAAAAGTAACAAAAATATATTTTAATAGGCTGAGGGAAATTAGGAAAATCCCAGCAGCGCTGCAAAGTTCGGATTCTCAACACAGGCTGTCGGAGGTAGCGGCTGTGAGAAAGGGCGATTCTGGGGTGGGGCTACCGATGTGGCTGAGGAAAGTGAACGATAGGGAGTTTAAGTAGGGTGCGATCGTTCCTGGCGATGGGATGGCGGCACAGTCAAACTGCGGACTCAATGGCTGCGCTGTTAAAAATGATGCAGTTCGATCGCGCGATCCGAATGTGCGCGCAGAAGCCGCTAACTCTTTGTCAAGGTTCGGAACCGAGGCGATTGCTGATTTAGTGGCAGGTTTTGCCCGCGATGACAATTGGCTCGTCCGCCACAGTATCATGGCTCAGTTGTGCGATCGGCGATCGGCCAAAATTGATTGTCCAAATGCTATACTCAAAATCAGAAAATAGTTGTACAATGTTTTTCTAGTCATTTTTTACCGCTGCGCCTCCAAAGTCAAAGAAGGTGAAAACAGGTAAAAAACACTAAGCGCGGGCGTAATTCAGTGGTAGAATGTCAGCTTCCCATGCTGAACGTCGTGGGTTCGAGTCCCACCGTCCGCTTTGACTGAATTTTCATAGAAGTATGAAAATTAATTAGTGCTATAAATTCAATCTATGGCTTATTTCTTAACCGCTGCTTTATATAAGTTCGTTGAACTACCGGATTTTGCTGAGCTGAAAGCACCTCTAATCGATTGTTGCAATAACAACAACGTCAAAGGCACTATCTTGCTGGCCCAAGAAGGCATCAATGGCACGATTGCCGGCTCATCCGAGGGCGTACGCGCAGTGCTGGCATTCTTGCGTAGTGACCCCCGTTTTGCGGATCTCGTACACAAGGAATCTTTCTCGGAAAAAGCACCTTTTTACCGCCTGAAAATACGCTTGAAGCGCGAAATCGTCACGATGGGAGTACCGGACATTAATCCCCGCCTCATGGCTGGCAAATATGTTAAGCCGGAGGAGTGGAATAAGCTGCTTGACGATCCCGATGTTGTTGTGGTTGATGTGCGTAACGACTTCGAGGTATCTATGGGTACTTTTGAAGGCGCTATTAATCCAAAAACAAAAAGCTTTTCTGAGTTACCTGAATGGGCGCTGCAAGAAGCTGCTTTACGCAATAAACCCAAGGTGGCAATGTTTTGCACGGGTGGTATTCGCTGCGAAAAATCGACTGCGTTTTTGCGAACTCAAGGTTTTGATGAAGTCTATCATCTCGAGGGCGGAATTTTAAAATATTTGGAAACGGTGCCGGAAGCCGAAAGTCGTTGGGAAGGTGAATGTTTTGTCTTTGATGAACGGGTTTCTGTTGGTCAGGACTTAAAGCCGGGTAACTATGAACTTTGTCGCGGTTGTCGTCACCCGATTAGTCCGGAAGATAAGGCTTCGGAATTATTTGTACTTGGTGTGAGTTGTCCTCATTGTCATGACTCAAAAACTGAAACCAAAAAACAAGCCTTATCTGAACGTCAACGTCAGATTGAGCTTGCTAAGCGTCGCAACCAAGTACACATAGGCGCGCGCTACGATGCGAAGGAAAAAGTAGATGGTGCGATCGACTAATATAGCCTTTCTCAGTAACATGAGGTTCACGCTTGATATAGGGCATAGGGAATACCTCACTTTATTGAGAACTGCTATATTATTATTCACTAAGCTCAAAGAAAC
The DNA here is from genome assembly GCF_036701295.1 of Microcoleus harperi Pol14_C6. Classification (NCBI taxonomy): domain Bacteria; kingdom Bacillati; phylum Cyanobacteriota; class Cyanophyceae; order Oscillatoriales; family Microcoleaceae; genus Microcoleus; species Microcoleus harperi. The sequence goes on from NZ_JAUBQN010000049.1 coordinate 11,756, forward strand.
CCTGTTTCTACGAAAAATATTGTTGAGCGACAAGAAATCTACGAAGAAATGGGGTTTCTGACCCGAAAAACCCGATCGCGCGATCGACTAAACATATGTCAGCAATATACCCGATTTTGTATTCCTTCCGCCGCTGTCCCTATGCTATGCGCGCGCGCTTGGCCTTGATGGTTAGCAATCGGGTGTGTGAGTTACGGGAAGTTGTTTTGCGAGACAAACCACAAGAGATGTTGGAAGTATCTGCCAAAGGTACAGTACCAATATTGATTGATATTGATGGGCGGGTACTCGATCAAAGTATCGATATCATGTTGTGGGCATTGAGACAACACGATCCTGAAAAATGGTTGATGCCACAGCTAGGTTCTGTTACAGAAATGCTGGAACTAATTGCTCTATTTGATGATAGGTTTAAATATCATCTTGACCGTTATAAGTACCCCGATCGTTATCCCGGTGTTGATGCCCAAGTACATCGTTATGAAGGTGCTTTATTCCTGGACAAACTCAATGCACAGTTAAGCGCAACTAAATATTTAGTTGGTAACAATATAGCATTGGCTGATATGGCGATCGCACCTTTTGTTCGTCAATTCGCTCATACGGATCGAGCTTGGTTTAACGAACAGCCTTGGCCTCCTCTACAAGCTTGGTTAGCAGGGTTTACAGACTCGGAAATTTATAGCAGTGTTATGCAGAAATATCCGAAATGGGAATCCGGTAATCCAGGGGTTATTTTTCCTCCCTCGTAATTACTTATTCTTATTCGCTGCCCGCATATTTATTAATTCTCAAAAGGTTATTTACCATGCTAAACTTATTGTTTTGAGAATACCAGATTGACCGAAAGCATCCATGGTACAAGCCTCCGGATTCATCCGTGAATAAATAAAAAACCTGTATCCGATAAATAAGCCCCCGAATTTATCCGTGGGGTCAATCTTTCAATTCTTTAATCTAAAATCTTTAATCTAAAATCTAAAATCGATTGACTGTCATTTGACTAGAAAAGTGACGCAGGCAAAAATTGGATTTTGCTAAAATTTTTAACTGGAAAGGATTTATTGTAATCTAGTAAGTATTGTCAGGCTGAAATTATGATTGATGTTGGTTCGTTAGTTCGATCGCCCAGAAACGATTTGGGAGTCGGAAAAGTTGTCGAGGTATCGCGTACCGAGGCGGTAGTTGAATATTTTTGCTCAGTTAAAAACCGCATCCGCAAAACTGTACCCTTGGGTTTGCTGCAAGAAGCCATACTTCAGCGCCAAACCCGCTGCTACCTCTGGAGTACCACTCAAGAAAGATGGATAATTGGGCGAGTTTATGACTGGGATGAAGATAAATTAGAGTACGAAATTGACCTCCCCGACAGCCAAAGTTTGCAAGCTGTTGAAAGCGAACTTTACGTTCGCTGCAATATCCCGATCGCCGATCCGATCGACATTTTAGCAGTCAAAGGTCAAGAAACACCGTATTTTCACGATCGCCGATTGGCATTCGTTCAATCTGCGATCGAACAGCGGGCCGTCAGCCGCGGCATGACCGGTTTAATTTCTGCTAACATAGACCTCTATCCGCACCAAGTTGAAGTCGTCCGGCGCGTCCTAGAAGACCCAATCGTGCGCTATTTATTAGCAGACGAACCTGGACTGGGAAAAACAGTAGAAGCCGGCACAATTCTCCGCCAATTTCTGCTAGATGAACCCAACGGACGCGCTGTGGTACTGGTTCCGAAATACTTGCTCGAACAGTGGCGGCAGGAGTTAGAAAATAAATTCTATTTGTCTCATTTTGCTGACCGAGTGCAGCTTGTGGCTGTTAGCGACATCAATCAAATTAGTCGCAACGCCAACCTAGATTTTCTGATTGTTGATGAAGCGCATGATGTGGCGGCAATGGCAAATTCGAGCGATCGCACTCAGCAGCAGTCGTTTGAACTCTGTCAGAAACTAGCTCAGAAAAGCAAAAATGTATTGTTATTATCTGCAACGCCAGTTCTCGGCCGCGAGCAAGATTTTCTAACGATGCTGCATTTGCTAGATCCCACAACTTACCGTCTTGATGACCTGGAAAGCTTCAAAGAACAGGTGCAAAACCGTCAGGAAATCGGTCGCGCTTTGCTAGATTTTCGAGAAAATGCCAAGCCTGCTGTTTTGCAAACAAAACTCGCTCAACTTCGCACTATTTTTGCAAAAGATGATTATTTAATCGGCTTAGCAACAGAGTTAGAAAGTTGTTTGAAAACGAAAGAAACCGCAGAACAGGCTCGGCTTGTCCGAACTATTCGCACTCATGTTAGCGATACCTACCGCCTGCACCGCCGCATCCTTCGCAACCGCCGCGATGCAGTTGAAGATGTGATTTTCGATCGAGATGCTGTCCCCAAAACCGAGTACGATCTGAATGACGAACAGTGGTCGGAAATTCAAACCGTACTCGATAAATGGCGCACAGTCGCTCCCAAGTCGAGCGAATACCAGAGAATTTTTCTGCTGTTTTTCCGCGCTTCCGGTACTTGGCTGAATGTTTTAGAACGGGTGGTCAAAGCTCGTTTGCAGAAAAAATCGACTCCAGAACTCGATCGCGAATTTGGACAAAATGACACGGCAATTTTGACCAAAACTGCGCTGTTTCCCGAAGAAAGGGAAATACTGGAAACCTTGCTCAACACCCTGGAAAAGCCCCAGGAAGGACTCGATCGACTGAGTTTGTTGCGAATCGCGATTCTCCGATTTCTGGCAGTGGCTTTGAAGGTTCCGCGCGAGTATCACAGCAAACCTCGCGATTTGCTGTCGAGAATTCAACAGCAAATTAAACGGCCGATTCCGGGCGAGCGTTTTCCGAAGATTGTGATTTTTACCAGTTTTACTGCAACTTGTAAAGAGATTGCGGAAAATTTAGCTAAAATCTTTGGTAAAAATGCGATCGCCAGCCATGACACGACCAAATCGGCTGATGATGTTGAGGCTAGTCTCAAGCGGTTTAAGACTGAACCCCATTGTTTTATCTTAGTGTGCGATCGATCGGCGGAAGTAGGGGTAAATCTACAAGTGACAGATTGGTTAGTTCACTTCGATTTGCCGTGGTTTCCCAACCAGTTAGAACAAAGACTCGGCAGAGTCGATCGCATTGGCAGCAAAATGGGAACCCAATTTTGTTTGTTTGCAGGCCCGGATTTGCCGGAGAGTCCCCACGAAGCTTGGTTTCAAGTTTTAAAAGATGGGTTTGATATCTTCAACAAATCTATTGCCAGCCTTCAGTTTTATGCTGAGGAAAAACTTCTCAAACTTGAAGAAAAGTTGTTTGCTGAGGGAGGCAAGGGCTTATCCAGCGAAATTGAAGCGATTAAAACTGAAATCGAACAAGAGAAAATCAAAATAGACGAACAGTACGTTCTCGATGAAATTGACACTCTTGATGACAGCGCATCTCAGTATTTTGAATCTCTCGACAACTGCGATGCTAAGCATAAAGAAATGCAGCGGGCAACTGAGGGGTGGTTGTGTCAAGCTCTTCACTTCAAACAAATCGAACATCCGAGTGTATCGGGGTTGCTGCGCTATCAACCTACTCAAAAAACGTTGATTCCGTCGAACGATTTGAGAACCAGATTGATTCCTTATTGCCAGCAATATGGTAGTTACAATCGCCGCATTGCTCATCAGAATGCGGATGTCGCTCTTTACCGAATTGGTGAGGGATTGATCGATGCACTTGGCTCTTATATTCGCTGGGACGATCGGGGTCAAGCTTTTGCCATGTGGCGGCATGATGAAAGTTGGGATGCTGCGCCTGGGAAGGAGTGGTTTGGCTTTCAGTTTAATTATTCAATCCAGACTGATGTGCAGCCTGCCGAGCAAGTTTTGCAAGCACAAAACATCGAAAATTACAACTTAAAAGCTTTGCAGCGCCGCGCTGATGCTCTGTTTCTGCCAATTTTTGAAACTGTGTTTGTAGATGCTCGCAGCGAAGAAATTTCTCTGGTGGAAGATGCGGAACTTCTGGCAATTTTGCAGCGGGCTTATAAGGGGAAAGGCGGGCTGAATCGGGATTACAATTTGTCGAAAAATCGCACGTCGCTGCTTGACAGTTTTGTCGATCCGCTAGAATGGGATGATTTTTGCCAAAAGGGACGGGTGGTATCGGAGGAATTGCTGCGCGGGCGATCGGCTTTTGTGGAAATGTGCGATCGATCTGCTGTCACTGCTGCTATCCAACTCGAAAACCGGGTGAATCAATTGCAATTGCGCTTGAATCGACTTTCTAAATCTGAACAACTTTTAGAATCGGTTTTGGCTGAGGAAATCAATACCGAAAGTTTGTTGAGTCAAGCGGTTTTAGATGGTATTCGCCGCCCAAACCTGACTCTCGAATCTGTTGGATTTATTGTGATTTCTGGGCGTCCTCCTGTAAAGTCGGAGGATGAAGGATAATTTGTTTGGGAGGGCGATCGATCGCTCTTTTTGAGGGCGATCGCTCTTTTTTAACCGCAGATACAGGCGGATAAACGCGGATGGACGCAGATGGATGGATGGGGGATCAGTCTTATGTAAACTGCAGAAGTGGCAGCAATTTTTAGATTATGGGACTGTAAAAAGGGTAAGATAAATGGAGTAGTAATGAGTAGCAGTGATTTAGTTAAAAGCAACGCTTCGGCCTGACATCAAAGCGCGTCGATCGCATGGAAATTGTACCGCACAGCCAAAATGAAGAAGTCTCCGATAAAAATTCTGCTAGTAGAGGACGATGGAGGGCTGAGTGCAACACTGGCAAAGGTGTTGGAAGCAAATCATTACGGGTTCGATCGGGCAAATGATGGACAATTGGGTCTAGACTTGGCAGCAGCAATTGAGTATGACCTGATTTTGTTAGACGTGCAGGTTGCCAAACTAGATGTAATTAGTCTATGTCGGCAACTGCGATCGCAAGGTTACTGCAAACCGATCCTGTTAATGACTGCAAAGGATTCAGATGCGGAGGTGGTGGCTCTTTTCGATGCGGGTGCCGATGATTACATCAGCAAGCCTTTTGCTACGGAAGTATTGCTGGCAAGAATCCGAACTTTATTGCGACGCAGTAAAGCACTTTCCCCAGGAGTTTCTACTCCGAATTCACCGCCTAATACATTGACTTGGGGAGCTCTTTGTTTAGATTTGGATGCTGGTAGAGTGACATTTGGCGAACAAATAATTTCACTGACAGCGACAGAATATAATGTGCTGGAATTATTACTGCGAAATCCCGATCGCATCTTTAGCCGCAGTGCTATTTTGGATCGTCTGTGGGGATTTGATGAAGCACCAACGGATCGCGCTATTATCACTCATATTAAGGATGTCAGAAAGAAACTGAAGGCAGGCGGCTTAACTGAAGAAATTATCGAAACAATTTATGGCATGGGCTATCGACTGAAACCGTACCCCCAATCTACTTCGTCTAGTTCAAATAATCCTGGGATTGACGGCACCAAAAAACATCAATCTCGCGGGGTAGATAAGTCGGAAAGCGACAAAGTGTTAGAGCGGTTTCGGGGAAGCTTCAACCAACAAATTGCTGTATTGGATAGGGCAAAAACTGCTCTATTAGCAGGAAATTTAGCAACAGAATTACAGCAAGCGGCCAAACAGGAAGCTCATAAATTAGCCGGCTCTCTGGGTTCTTTTGGTTATCCCGAAGGCTCGAAATTAGCCCGCTCGGCAGAGCATTTGCTCATAAACGATCGCTCTTTAACTGCTGAGGAAATTACCCGCTTCTCGGAATTTGTGACAGGATTACAGCAGGAATTAGCCACAACACCGATTACATCAACGGCTGCACCAGTTTCTACTATTTCAAATTTTAACTCTCGGGTTGTGGTAGTTGATGATGATGCTGCATTAACGGAGCGATTGCAAGTGGAATCCGAAGCTTGGGGATTGCGGATGAAAATTGCGCCGAATATTACTGCTGCCCGATCGCGTCTTGCTTTGTCAATGCCCGATGTGATGTTACTAGATTTAAGCTTTGCAGAGACAGAGGAAGATGGATTGACGCTACTGCGAGAGCTGACCGAGCGATCGCCTAATCTTCCTATAATCGTTTTTACCGGACGAGATAGCCTTGCCGATCGCTTGGCTGTATCGCGCTTAGGTGCTAAGCAATTTCTCCAGAAACCTGCAACCACCGAGCAAATTTTTCGAGCGATAACCCGTGTTCTACCCAGTCCCAAAACTTCAGAAGCCAAAGTCTTAATCGTAGATGATGACCCTGTGATGCTGGTTAAATTATCAGGGTTGCTGACTCCTTGGGGACTTGAGGTGACAAATCTCAAAGAACCACAACAATTTTGGGAGGTGTTAATTACCACTAAGCCCGATTTAGTAGTGCTGGATCTAGAAATGCCGATCGTCAGCGGCTTAGAATTGTGTCAGGTCGTCCGACAGGATATCCAATGGGAAAATTTACCGATTTTGGTGGTGACAGCCCATACCGATCCAGCATTTTTGCAACAAGCCTTTGCAGCGGGAGCCGATGATTTTATTACCAAGCCGATATTAGGGCCTGAATTAGTCACGCGGGTACTCAGCCGAATTAAGCGTACTCGTCCTGTACTTAAGCCTGCGAATACTTAAATAGAACTTACGCGCGAAGGCTAAAAACCCGGTTTCTGCCTCAATCTAAAAAATGTAATTAATTAAGTAGATTAATGACAGAACATACTGATGAAGATTATGGGAAATGGCAACAACAGCCACAGCCAATCCTGGCTAAAACAGCACTTTCTCTCTCCGCATCCCTCAAACTAGAAGATATTCTCAACACTACGGTAACTGACCTCAGAAACGTTCTGCAATGCGATCGCGTAATTATCTGCCAATTTGCTCCAGACTGGAGCCCAAAGGTGGTGGTAGAGTCCGTTGGTTCAGAATGGACAGCAATCTTATCCACTCAGATACACGCTCCTTGCTTTGCTGAAAGCTATATCGAACACTTCAAACAAGGCTTATTCACCTCTAAATCAGATATTTATACTGCCGGAATTGATACTTGTCACCGGGAATTCCTGGCAAATTTTCAAGTGAGAGCTAACCTGGTTGTTCCTATCCTTGAGAGACAAGAACTTTGGGGATTATTGATTGCCCATCACTGTGCAGAACCTCGCGAATGGCAATCCTCAGAAATTGAACTCATGCGACAGCTAGCAACTCAAGTTGAAATTGCTATTCAGCAAGCTGATTTATTTGAGCGAGTACAAACGGAACTGAGGGAGCGGCAACAAGCAGAAATTGCCCTACAACAACTCAATACTGAACTCGAACAACGAGTCATAGAACGGACGGCAGAACTTACTGAAGCCAACCATAGCTTGCAACAATATATCAATCAAGTTGAAGACCTCTATAATAATGCTCCCTGTGGCTATCATTCCCTAGATGCAGTCGGAACAATAATTATGATTAATGATACGGAATTGAAGTGGTTAGGCTATACCCGCGATGAAATTGTGCATAAAAAGAAAATTATTGATTTGATGACACTTGCAAGTCAAAATATTTACTATCAAAACTTTACCTTATTAAAAAAACAAGGCTACCTAAACAATTTAGAGCTTCAGCTCTTGAATAAAAACGGAAAACCCATTTGGATAAACTTAAATGCTACAGCAATGTATGATGAAGCAGGTAACTTCATGATGAGTCGTTCTAGCGTATTTGATATCACCGATCGCAAACTTAGTGAAGCAGCCTTCCGCCAATATGAAAGCATCGTATTCAATACAACAGATGCGATTGTACTGCTGAATAGCAACTATATTTATCAAATAGCCAATCAAGCTTATTTGACTCGGTGCAACAAATCTGAAAGCGAAGTTATCGGGAATTCTGTTAGCAATATCGTGGATGCAGACGTATTCGATCACTTGATTAAACCTAGGTTAGACAGATGTTTGGCTGGCGAAATAATTCAGTATGAAAGCTGGTTTGACTCTGCCAATTTAGGCAGGCAATTTTTGAGCGTTACCTATACGCCTTTACGTGATAGAGACGAAAATATTGTAGGGGTAATCGTCATTCTGCGCGATCTGACTAAACTTAAACAAGCCGAACAAATGCTTGAGCTTCAGGCTGTCATTACCCGCAACATGGCGGAAGGCATTTGTTTAGTAAGAGCAGATAATGCAGTTATTGTCTATGCCAATCCTAAATTTGAGCAGATGTTTGGCTATGACTTTGGCGAACTCAACGGTCAGCACGTTTCGATTCTCAACTATGGCAGCGAATCGGCCAATCCTGAAGATGTAAATCAAGCTATTCGGTCTGCCGTTTTACAAAATAATGAATTTAGCTATGAAGTCCACAATGTCAAGAAAGATGGGACTCCATTTTGGTGCAGTGCAACTTGCTCTATATTCAATCATTCCGACTATGGCGATGTTATGGTGGCCGTTCATCAAGATATCACAGTAGCGAAGCACCTCGAAGAAGTTCGACAAGAGGCGGAAGCAGCCTTACTACAGAAATCCCGAAAGGAAAATTTGCTCTGGAGGATTACTCAAGGGATTCGCCAATCTTTGGATCTGAATGCCGTTCTAAATACTGCTGTTACTGAAATTAGGCAGACATTACAAACCGATCGCACTACTATTTACCGATTTAATCCGGATTGGAGTGGTGATTTTGTCGTGGAGTCAGTTGGTGAGGGTTGGAGAAAACTGATAGGAAGCGAACTTCAAAAAAATTGTGTAGATACCTATCTGCAAGAAACTCACGGCGGTCGATTCCGAAATCATGAAAGTTTGGTGGTTAATAATATTTACAGCGCTGCACTTCAACCCTGTCATATCGAGCTAGTGGAACAACTACAAGCAAAAAGTTATGCAGTTTTTCCGATATTTTTGAGAGAAAATCTCTGGGGTTTGTTAGCTATCTACCAAAATACGGCACCTCGTCAATGGAAATTCTGGGAAATAGAATTAGTTGAACAGATTGCCAGCCAATTGTCGATCGCCATCCAGCAATCCAAACTCTACCGACAACTTCAGCTAGAACTGCAAGAACGCAAACAAGCCGAAGCCACGATCCGAGAAGCCGAACGACGCTGGCGATCCCTCTTGGATAACGTGCAGTTGATTGTTGTCGGACTCGATCGATCGGGAAATGTTAATTATGTTAATCCTTTTTTCTTAAAACTCACAGGATATACTAACCCAGAAGTCATCGGAAAAAATTGGTTTGAAAACTTTTTACCCCGTCCTATTCAAGAACCGGTTAAAGTTATTTTTTCGGAAGTTTTAGCTCATAACTATCATCCCTATTATCAAAATTTTATCTTAACAAAATCGGCTGAGGAACGATTTATTGCGTGGAACAATACCATGCTGCAAGATTCAGAGGGAAACCTCATTGGAACTATCAGCATTGGGGAAGATATTACCGAAAGACAAAAGATCGAACACATTAAAAATGAGTTCATTGGTATTGTCAGCCATGAACTTCGGACTCCTTTGGCAGGAATTCAAATGTCATTGGGACTAATAAAAAGTGGGATTTATGATAAAAAGCCCGAAAAATCTAGACGCATGATAGAAATTGCCTTCCTCGATACCAATAGATTAGTGAACCTGGTTAATGATATTTTAGATTTGGAGCGCCTAGACTCCGGGCGGGCAATTGTCGAGAAAACCGTTTGCAAAGCTGCCGATTTGATGCAGCAAGCAGTAGATAGCCTTCAGGCTCTGGCTACTAAAGAGCAGATCTCATTAATCGTTAACCCCACAGATGCAGAAGTCTGGGCAACAGGAGATGCGATCGTCCAAACCTTAACAAATTTGCTCAGTAATGCGATTAAATTCTCACCTGCCGATTCCACAATTCATCTGAGTGCCGAAAACCAGACAGACTTTGTGCTGTTCCAAGTTAGCGATCGCGGACGAGGAATTCCAGCAGATAAACTAGAACTGGTTTTTGGGCGATTTCAGCAAGTCGATGCCTCCGACTCCCGTGAAAAAGGAGGCACCGGTTTAGGTTTAGCAATCTGTCGCAGTATTGTTGAGCGGCATGGCGGCAAAATCTGGGCGGAAAGTATCTTAGGTGAAGGCAGCACATTTTGCTTCACCCTACCCTTACCCAACATTGAATAACGCTTAGATTAATCTGTAGCATCAATCCCAAATCCAAAATCTCCAATCCAAAATGCCATGACCGACAGACAAATTCTAGTTGTTGACGATGAAGAACACCTTCGGGAACTTGTGCAAGCCTGCTTAGAAGATATAGGCGGATGGGAAACAGTGGGGGCAGGATCGGGAGAGGAATGTTTACAAATACTGCAAATAGAACAACCCAACGCTATTTTGCTGGATGTATCTATGCCGGGAATGGATGGGTTTGCCGTGTACGAGATCCTTCAGTCCGATCCGATTACCCGATCGATTCCAGTGATTCTGCTGACAGCGAAAGTTTTGCCCAGCGATCGGGCTAAATTTGCCGAGATGCCGGTAGCTGGGGTAATTTCCAAACCGATCCAACCCATCACCCTGACGGAAGAAGTAGCAGAGATTTTGGGATGGGTTGAATAACTTTCACCATTTTTGTGAACTTTTGTAACAATAACCGAATCTTTACCAATTCCTTACCGTTGCTCTTTAGTCTCCTGTTATGCAGCTAAAAGTTCTTTGCATTAGGAGGAGACTAAATGAATGCTTTTCAGGCTTTGAATGATATAAATCAGGATCTCGCAGGTTCATTTTCCGGTTTGCCCGCTGGTTGTCAGCAATCCACACTTTGGATTGCTCATACAGAGGAAACACCGATCGCAGGTATTAACATTCAAGAAAAGGATATAACACTTATCCTTAAAGTTCACATTTCTGACATTCATCTTGTCAAATTGAATCTCCAAATCACTCCAGAAACTGTTTTAATTCAAGGTCAACCTACCGAAGCTGCTGGAGTAGAAGGTTATTTCCTTCCTAATAGATTTCAAAGTCTCATCCCGTTGCCCCACCGCGTACATCCTGAAATCTATGGGACTGAAATACACTCGGACGGCTTAACAATTCAGCTTGCTAAAGAATTGAGATTTCCACCATCGCAAGTTCGGATTCCACTCTCAAATACACATCTTTGAGCCATCGCTCAAAGATGTATATTTGAGACCCAATTGGCAACCAAAAAATTAATTTATAATCAACAAAAAAATGAACGCTTTGCAAGTAGCTAATTACGATCGCAGTCTCCAGCCCGAAAACAAGATGATAGGGAAACAAATTCTCATCGTTGATGACCAAGAACACCTCCGCGAACTGGTACAGTTGTGCCTGGAAGACCTCGCGGGATGGAACACCCTGGTGGCCGCATCAGGACAAGAATGTTTACAAATCCTACAAACAGAACGACCTAACGCTATTTTGCTGGATCTATCAATGCCGGGGATGGATGGGTTTGCTGTGTACGATCGTCTCCAATCCAATCCCATTACTCGATCGATTCCAGTGATTCTGCTGACAGCAAGAGTTATGTCAAGCGATATGGCTGAATTTGCCGAAATTGGTGTTGCTGGGGTAATTCGCAAACCATTTGAACCCACCACCCTGCCAGGAAGAGTGGCAGAGATATTGGGATGGAATGATTGACGCTCCCCTGTCTGGCAGACGCAGGATTCTTAAGAATTTACAATCTTAATATCCCTATTGGTAGGCTTCCTAAACTCACCCTGGGGGCGTGACCACCCCGCCAAAAACCCAGACACGCTTACTATTTTACAGACTGTTCAAAAAATAAATGAAGCGTTTGCAAGTTATTGGTATGACTACAAAAAAGACTTTTATTAATTCACAAAAATCCGACTGTAGGGGAGGAGATCCAGGCTTGCTTGACTGATGTGGTAGGTTGGCAAGTCAAAATTGCGGGTTTGACTTGAGAAGGCTTGCAACAAGCAAGTTTCTATCAGCCAGATGGGATTATTTGGGAGGTTTCTATCGGCGAAATTGATGGAGGGCTATTTCTCAAAAAACTAAAAACCTAACTAGAAACCCAAGGGATTCCGGTTCTGCTGCTAACTCTCAAAGCCAAATGGTCAGATTTACCACAGAGTTGGTTCCACAAATCTCAACTTGCAGCAGCGATCGTCAATCCTCTCGAACCAACTATGCTTGCCGTTGAGATTGCGAAGGTGTTGGGTTGGGATTTACGCTGAGTATCCTCTCTGGGAACCTGGGGATTGTTGGATACAATTTCTCTCAGTTATTGCGATTTTTACGAAATATTTCGATTTGCATCAATTCCTTAACAACCTTGGATTCTTTACTAAATCTTTATTTTTTACCTCTACATTCATAGAGTTGCTGCTTCAACCCAGCTTAGAGCACTTGGCAACAAGAGACAAATACAGTTTCGGTAAAAAAGAGGTTTTTATGACAAGCTGTCCTTGCTGCACGACTCCAATGCTGCGTCACCTTCGCCAAGCTCAAGTATACTGGTTTTGCCGTCAGTGTTGGCAAGAAATGCCTGTTTACCCTCTTAACAGCTACGGTTCATCGCTTTCTATAAATTTAGTTACAGAGTTAAGGGTTAAGAAGCAACTTTCTTCAGAGGCGGTAGTTTTAAGGTGAAATTCGATCGCACAGGCGTGACGCCCGTGCCACAATGGACGCGGATGAATCAAAGGGATCTCGCACTTACCGACTAAACCTCTTCAAAAATTGCCCCTCGCTGCTGTAAATTCACCTGCATCTCCTCATCCATTCCTGAATTGTTCCCAAACCTCGCTGACTCGACATTCGCACCGCTGAAATTAGTATTTGTTAAGTTCACTTCCAGGAGATTTGCGCCGCTCAAATTAGCACCGCTGAGGTTAGCTAAAGCTAGACTTGCTTTGTGCAAATCTGCACCGCTTAGATCGGCATTTCCTAAGAAAGCGCCGCTCAAATCTGCACCGCCGAATTTGGCATTTTGCAGGTTGGCGTCGCTGAAATCGACATCGCTTAAGTTGGCACCCCGGAAATTTACCCGATCGAGATTTGCGCTGCTAAAATCTACTGCACTTAAAGTCGTTCCGCGCAAGCTGCTACCCGCGAAATCTAGTGCTGGATTGAGATTGGCGATTTTTGCCAACTCCACAAAGTTATCGGTTTCAGCGGAGATAATGCGATCGACTATTTCCTGCAATTCCGATTCAGCTTCCGGGACAATTTTCACTTCGCGCGGTTCAGCCGGAGGTAAATTGTAGGACAATAGCGCCCAACTGAGGGCAGGTTGGAGTTTATGTTCTTGCAGGTATACAGTCAGGATTCTTTCTAAAATCGAATGTTGATTTGGCGTGATTTCGTGCGGCCACAAACCCTCCGCATCTGTGAGATTAATATCTTCTTTAGCAACTTCAAAAGCCGCTGCCATCCGAAATTCTTTGCCAGCAACTTCTCCCAGCTTAGCACTTTTTAGCAAACCTTTTAATACGGATTTGCCTTGTTCTACTGAAAAAATCCAAGCTGGCGTTGTATCATCGCTGATTGTGGAAACGTGACAAAATATGCTCTCTGTCTCCTTAATTTTTTCCGCCTTCTCCCCGCCCTGAACTCCCCGCTGACTTTCGGTTACTAAATTTTCTTCACTGCTTTGAATCGGCAGAGTTTCTTTAATTGGCAAAAGCTTGAAAGAACCAACTAACTGACGTGATGCTACGGGTATTTCGCAGTTTTCTAGATAGAGTTTGAGCGTCCCGCCTTGCAGACCAAATTTGACGCGATCACCTAGCAGGGGTTCCCAATGCTCGTTAAAATTCAGGCTCAAGTGAATGTCGAACTGCTGGTTTTGGGGTGCAACCGATGGAACTGGAATTGCTTCTAATTGCATCCACAAGCAATCTGGGTATTTGTTGTGAGAATCTAGCGATCGCATATCGGGTAGAATTGCTGGCACTACCAGCCTGTAATTGATATTTAAATTAGTTTATCATCTCTATTTTATCACTATACAGCTTTTTTTGTGGACAGAATTGTAAATTTTGTTTAATTCGATCCGCAACTCATTGGTTTTCCTGAATTTGGCTTTTTACCCAATTCCGAAATGCTTTCACTAATTCCAAATAGTCCATTGTTTCTGCTTGTTCCAAAAATGTGACAATCTCTAATATCGGTAAGCTGGGAAATGCTAAACTGCTCTCCCCCTCAACGTATTCTCCATTTTCTAATCTGTTGATTCTGAGCCGCGCTCCATTATAAATCCAAACTTCCGGCACTCCCAGATCCGCATAAACCTGCAAGCTATTTTCCGAACGGCTGGTAATATCAATTTCCACCACTAAATCCGGCGGCGGATCTTGATTCATGTCGATTCTTTTTTTGCCTTTAACTGCACTAACATTTTGGATGTAAAAACATTCATCAGGGTCTACACCGCTAAGTTCAGGACGCTTGAAAGTTGTGGAACCCCGGGGGGCAATGTTGAGTTCCAATTCTTCTGCTAGGGTTTCCACAAATCGACCCATTACTTTTTTGTAAAGTTCGTGTTCTGGAGAAGGTACCATAATTTTCAAATTGCCGCGATTATATGTCAGTCGAATTTGCCGATCGCCGATTTCCGCAAGCAAAGTTTCGTAGGTTTGCCAACTGATACCCGATAGCTCGACAATTTGTTCGGGTGGAGCGAGAGTTTGAGCGGTCATAGTGCTACTTTGGTGAAGAGTTTGTAGGCGCAAGCCGGGGCGTAGCCATCGCACTTTTGTATTATATCATCGAAGGAAGCCTAGGCTGGAAATACCAAAGACAAATCCAGAGACAATTCGGAAAAACCAGGAATTACCACCGTCTGATTTGGCAAAACAACTCGTTGCAATTGATAACTATAACTCTCGTTTTGTTTCTGATAAGGTTCGCTGTGCATTTCCAATTGATTATCAACTAAATTAAATATCCAATAATTAGAAATCCCAGTCTCAGCATAGAGAGACAACTTGGTTGTGCGATCGTACTTCAACGTAGAATCGGAAACCTCAATTACCAACAAAATATCAGCAGGCTGCGGGTGAGAAGATAAATAACGATCGGCTCGAGTGCGGGCAATCACAACATCAGGCTCTGGTTCGCTATCATCCGTCAAAATAATCGGCTCTTGACCGCGCACGATCGCTCGTTTTCCCAGCAGCGCGTACAATTCTCCAAACAGCAGCG
Source organism: Microcoleus harperi Pol14_C6 (assembly GCF_036701295.1). Lineage (NCBI taxonomy): Bacteria > Bacillati > Cyanobacteriota > Cyanophyceae > Oscillatoriales > Microcoleaceae > Microcoleus > Microcoleus harperi. The sequence goes on from NZ_JAUBQN010000049.1 coordinate 26,904, forward strand.
AATTACAAACAGAGTGAAACGTACCTTTAGCAGCCATAATAATAATTTCTCCGCGAATCAATTCAACTCGCTCATCGGGGGCGAAAAATCCCAGTTCTCCCAAACGGTGATATTCGGCGATCGAGAATCGTTTTGCAGTTACGGCAGTCATAGCTTTTGTTACCCTCTACAATTACCAACCTTTCCAATAAATTTTACTCAAAAATCCCGCCCCGTGCCGTTAATTCAACTTTCACGGCTTCCGAAATTCCCACACAACCAAAAAACTTCGCATTTTTAACCACCGTACTTTTCAAATCAGCGCGGCTCAAATCAGCACCGTTTAAATTCGCACCACTCAAATTAACACCGCTTAAATCAGCATTTTTGAAATCAGTATTTGTCAAATTTGCATTTACTAAAATCGCATTAGGTAAATAAGCACTGCTCAAATTAGCGCCAGTTAAATTTGCACCGCTCAAATTCGCCCGGGGCAGCTTTGTCCGCAAATCAGCACCGCTCAAATTGGCGCTGCTGAGTTCAGCATCCCGCAAATTAGCATTGCACAAATTAGCATCAATTAAAATAGCAGCGCTCAGCAAAGCACCGCTGAGATCGGCCAAAGTCAAATCTGCGCCTCGGAGGTTGGTTTCGCGCAAATCCGCACCGTTAAAATCAGTGTAGTGCAAGTCAAAACCGCTTAAATTAGCCCCAGCAAAATCCTCAATCGGATTCAAACCAACTGTTTCTGCAAGTTGTACAAAACTCTTATTTTTATCAGTTAAAAACAGTTCCCGGACGATCGCCAATTGCTGCTGTCGGTACTGGTTAGCCTTCTCGTAATCTGCTAAATACTTGTAAGCAAGCTTCAAATTCTTGAGAGCATTGCGCTCAATCCGATCGTCCTTGCTGACGCGCGCGATCCACAACTGCTCGTGATAGCATTCGATCGCACCAGGCAAATCTCCCTTAGCATCGTAAGCTAGCGCCAAATTGCCCAAAGTTTCCAACTCAGAGCGCCCGTCGCCAGTGTCCCGCGCGATCGCCAAACGCTGTTTCTGGTAATCAATAGCACCAGAAAAATCCTCCAGAGCACAGCTAGCATTGCCCAGATTTCCCAAAGCATTAGCCTCGCCCCGGCGATCCCCAATTTCCCGCGCTAACACCAAATGCTGCTGGTAGCACTCGATCGCCTGAGCATAATTTCCCAGCGCTTCGTAAGCTACGCCCATATTACCCAGTGCCGCACCCGATCGCCGCTTATCGTTCATTGAGCGATACAGCGCCAGCGCTTCCTGCCAAGAACCCAGCGCCGCCTCAAATTGGCGCGCCTGGTATTGCGAAATCCCCTGCTTGATTAGCTCGCTAGCTTGTTCGCTCATAATGTCAAAATTAGTTAATAACTAAAGTTGATATTAATCGACTCAAAGCGGTAATTGCTAATCGGTAATCGGGAATCGGGGATCGGTATGGTTAATCCCCCTCCCCCATCCGTATTTTCACGTCCGTGCAAAAAAAAAGACAAAAAAAAGAGAGAGCTACCTAAGTAACTCTCTCTGCCATCAGGGTGCATCTACATAACACAATATAACACGATAGGGATGAGGGGTGTCACCCCCAAACGTGAAGATGTTGTAAAGAAATGTAGATTAATTATAAAGTTACGAGCCCGCGAGAAGGACGATCGCGCAGCGAGCTCGGGAAAAACCGATCGCCCGCCGCTGTATCTGCTACACGACCCCCTTAATTTGCTTAGCTTGCGCCGTTAAGCTTCGTCGCCAGCAGCTCATTGGTCAGTTTGGGATCGGCCCGGCCGCCCGTTTCCTTCATCACCTTGCCGACAAAAAAGCCCAGCAGCTTAGTTTTACCGGCTCGGTACTGTTCGAGCTCCTTGGGATTGGCTGCCAACACGGCATCGATCGCTTGCTCGATCGCCCCAGTATCAGAAATTTGAATCAAACCCTTGCTCTCAACAAACTTCTGAGGCGAACCACCGTTTGCCAGCAACTCCGGCAAAATATCCTTAGCGATTTTGCCACTGATCGTACCGGCATCAATTAGCCCCAACAGTTCGGCTAAATCCTGCGGTTGGAAAGGAATTTCTCCGATCGCCAGTTTTTCATTTTTCAGATAAGCGGTAATATCGCCCATCACCCAATTCGCAGCTTGTTTAGCCACAGCACCGGCGGCGATCGAGTTTTCAAAATACTCCGCCACCGCTTTGTCGTCAGTCAGCACCCGCGCATCGTAGGGAGAAAGACCGAGCTCAGTTTCGTAGCGATTGCGCTTCATTGCCGGCAATTCCGGCAGTTGAGCTTTCCAATCCTGCAATTGCTCGGCCGAAACTTTGATCGGAGGCAAATCGGGTTCCGGGAAATACCGATAATCGCTTGCACCTTCCTTAACCCGCATACTGAAAGTACACTGCTTGTTTTCATCCCACAGCCGGGTTTCTTGGACGATGGTTTCGCCATTTTCCACAGCTTGAATTTGCCGCTCGATCTCATAATCGATCGCCCGTTCGATCGCATTAAAAGAGTTCATATTTTTAATTTCCACCTTCGTGCCGAACTCTTTTCTGCCAACGGGGCGCACCGAAATGTTCACGTCGCAGCGGAGCGAACCTTCCTGCATATTCCCGTCGCCAACACCGATGTAGCGCACGATCCGGCGCAATTCTTGACCGTATTCGGCAGCTTCCGCGCCCGATCGCAAATCCGGTTCCGAAACAATTTCGATTAGAGGCACACCGGCGCGGTTGTAATCCACCATTGAATAAGTTGAACCGCTGAGCCGATCGCTACCGCCGTGAACCAATTTTCCGGCATCTTCCTCCATGTGCAAGCGAGTGATCCCGATTTTTTTTCTAGTAGAATTTCCAGTCTCATCCACCAGTTCAATTTCTAGCCAACCGTTAGTAGCGATCGGCAAATCAAACTGAGAAATTTGATAATTTTTCGGCAAATCGGGATAGAAATATTGCTTGCGGTCAAACTTACTGTAAGGTGCGATTTCGCAGTTGAGAGCCAGCCCTGCTTTCACCGCATACTCCAGCACTTTTTGATTTAATACTGGCAATACTCCAGGCATTCCCATACAAATTGGGTCAATGTTAGTATTTGGAGCATTGCCAAATTCTGTAGAAGAACTGGAGAAAATTTTAGTATTCGTACTCAATTGACAATGAGTTTCGAGACCGATAATGGCTTCGTACTGAGTTCGGTTTTTTATCGAAGAGGGTGCAGCAGCAGTCATAAGCAATTTTAAAGACTGAATAACTTTAGATTTTATTTTAGCTTTTTATTGACCAAACTGATGGGAGATCATTTGTAGGTAGGGGGGGTTTCATTGGTGTCAACCAGCGCGTCAAACCCTTAGTTTGGCAGGTTTAAACCCCTGCCGGCCTTTGAGAAAGCGTGTTTAGTTGAGACAAATGGGGCTCTGCATACGCAACACCCTGCTACAGATGGGCGATCGACCCAAGTCCCCAGCCACGCCAATCTCGTTTTGATCGCCCCCAAACAACAACTCTGTGCAAAAATATACTTAGCGCCTGCTCCTGCCCGCACCCTTCCCTTACGCAGGAGAGTTTTAGATTGATCGACCACAATTGCCGATCTATCTGCACCCCAAATCCTTTCACTTGCAGTCTTTAATAACGCCGCCCGCCTCCAACGATCGGCTCCACGCACAGACTAAAAATTAAAAATGTATAATTTAACAGGAAATTACATATTTTTAATTTTTAAGCTTTAATTTTGAATTCTAAAAGTAACACTTGCCTAAGTTTCAAAACTATGCGTGAATTTCCAGTTGAAAGTGCCACACTGTTTCAGAACAGCATCACTGAGCTAGAGCAAGCCGAATCAGCCCTCGAACTCGCTTGGAACGAACTCGAAAAAAAAACAGCAGAAACCATTGCTCACATTGCCAAAGCCGGCTCAGCAAACACACAGGAAATTAGCGATCGCTTTGCCCGGGCGAAGCAACTCCGGCAGCAACTTCAAACTCAAATAAAAAAAGCCAACTCGCAGCGGGAATTTCATCTAGAAAACTCGCCAATGGCAGTTATAGAGTGGGACAGGGAATTTCGGGTAGTGCGGTGGTCGCCAATGGCAGAACAACTATTTGGCTGGAGTGCAGCAGAAGCAATTGGCAAATACTGGCACCAATGGTCAATAGTTTATCAAGAAGACTTCGAGGAAGTGTGCGCCGTCACAAATCAACTGTTAGACAGCAAAGAAACCCGCAACGTTTGCCGCAACCGCAACTATACCAAAGATGGCTCGATAATTTACTGCGAATGGTATAATTATGCACTCATCGATGAATCGGGAACAGTAGTTTCAATTCTATCTTTTGGTAGAGACATAACCGATTGCCACCGCATTCAAGAAGAACTGCACCGGCGCGAACAAGTTTTCAGTACCCTAGCGGAAAATGCAACCGATATCATCGCCAGGTTCGATCGAAAACTGCGCCTCCTTTACATCAACCCAGCAGTAGAATCAACAACCGGAAAATCCCCCGCAGAATTGATTGGCAAAACTAACCAAGAATCAGGAATGCCACCACACTTGTGCGACCTGTGGGACGAGACTTTTCTGAAAGTATTTGATACCGGCAAACAAGAAACCATAGAATTTGAGTTTCCCACTCCCCAGGGCATAAAACATTACCACTGTCGAGTAATTCCCGAATTTGCTGAAGACAATTCAGTCGCCACACTTTTATCCATCTCCCGCGACATCACAGAACTCAAACAAGTAGAATCGCAGTTGCGACAAAGCGAATCCAAATTTAAAGCCATAGTTGATTCTAACATGATCGGCCTAATTTTTTGGGATCTTAACGGCAGCATTACAGATGCCAACGCCGCTTTTTTAAACACGGTAAATTATACGCGGGACGATCTGCTTGCAGGAAGAGTTAACTGGCAAGAAATGACACCGCCAGAATACGTGCGTTTAGATACAGAAAAAGTTGCCGAACTGAAGGCTAGAAATACGGTTGTCCCCTTTGAAAAAGAATTTATACGCTCCGATGGTAGTCGCGTTCCTGTGCTGCTTGGTAGCACATTTTTAGAAGGAACGAAGCAGTTAGGGGTCAGCTTTGTGCTGGACTTAAGCGAGCGCAAGCAGGCAGAATCAGAACTGCAAAAACATCAGCAACTTTTAGAGAGTATTGTTACAACAATACCCAACTTTCTTTACATTTACGATGCCGTAGAAAACAAAAATATTTATGCAAATGAATCTGTCACAGCCATACTCGGCTACACTGCAAAAGAATGGCAAGATTTTGGTATAGATGCTGTCGCTAACTTAGTTCATCCCGATGATCTGTTAAAGCTAATTACAGGTATGGAGCGACTAAAACACAGCAGCAATCCCTATGAAACGGATGACAGAGACTACAGAATTAAACACAAAAATGGGGAATGGCGCTGGGTGCACGATCGCTCTACAATCTTCAAAAGAACCCCAGACGGACAAATTTTACAATTTATCGGTTCCGTACTCGACATCAGCGATCGCAAACAAGCCGAAGAATCATTAAAACAGCAAAAAGAACTGCTGGAAACTATCTTCAATAACGTCCCGGTCATGATCGCATTCTTGGACGAAAACAGTGAAATAAACTGGGTAAACCACCACTGGGAACAAGTGCTCGGCTGGAGTTTTGCAGAAACCAAAGCTCGCGATATGTTGGCAGAATTTTATCCGCAGCCGGAATACCGCAAATACGTCTTGGACTTCATCCAAGCAGCAACTCAGAACTGGAGCGATTTCAAAACAAAAGTTAGAGACGGGCGAATTATCGACACTTCTTGGGCAAATGTCCACCTTTCCGACGGCAGTTGTATCGGCATTGGTCAAGATATCACCGAACGCAAACGAGTAGAAGCTGAACTCAAAGAGCTCAACGAAACTTTAGAAGCTCAAGTCGCCCAGCGTACCGCAGAATTAGAGACTTTTTTTGATGCTTTGCCGGACTACATTTATGTTGTCGAACGGGACAATATGCACTTTTCTTTTGTCAACCATCCCCTTGCCGGATTTTCCGGCTTCGACAGCAGGCAGCAGATGCAGGGCAAAACTATTTTTGAGTGCTATCCCAGCGAACTCGCAGAACGATTTCGCCGGGAAAATTTGCAGGTATTTGAATCTGGCAAAACTCTGCACTTCCAGGAAAAATTTGTGAGAGCGGACGGCAATGCTTACTTCGACACGTTTAAAATTCCCCTGAGAAATCTCAACGGTGAAGTTTATGCTTTAATTGGCACTGCTCGCGATATCACTGAGTTGGTAGAGACAAAACAAGCTTTGTCAGAACGCACAGAGCAATTAGAAGCTGCAAATCAAGAATTAGAATCTTTTTCTTACTCAGTCTCCCACGATTTGCGCGCACCTTTGCGACACATTTCAGGTTTTATAGAAGCGTTGAAGCAGCGGCTAGAATTAACTGAGGCTTTGAGCGATCGCAAAATAGTTCACTATATGGAAGTAATTGAAGACAGCAGCCAAAAAATGAGCCTGTTGATTGACGGTTTGCTCGCCCTGTCGCGGGTGACTCGCACCGAGTTGAGGCAAATTCCGATCGATCTGAGCCGTTTGGTACAAAATGCGATTAAATTGACTAAACCTCCAACTGTCGCAAATGCGAACCAAACTCCCCACAGCGTTGAATTTGCCGTCGGAAAATTGCCGACGGTAATGGGAGATCCAACCTTGCTGCAACAGGTGTTCAGCAACTTGATTAGCAACGCCGTCAAGTTCAGCCGCGGACGCACTCCGGCTACAATAGTTATCGAGGGTCTACCTGATGGAACGATTTTTGTCAAAGATAACGGTGTGGGTTTTCCGATGGAATATGCCGATCGCCTGTTTGGAGCCTTTCAGAGGCTGCACTCCCAGAGAGAATTTGAAGGTACGGGCATAGGTTTGGCGATCGTCCAGCGGATTATTCACCGCCACGGCGGCACGGTTTGGGCCGAAAGCCTACCTAGTCAAGGAGCCACGTTTTACTTTAAACTAGGGCAAACAATCTCAAACCGTAATATAGATTCGTAAGTTAAGTGTATAAGAGTTTTAAATTCTAAATTTAAAACTCTTATACACTTAAATAAGTCACAATCGGTGAGAGTATGAGAATTTTGGTTTGACACGAGTGTTACCTGTGAGGGATGGAAGCGAAAGATATAGGCTTTGCTGTGCAAGATGCTTGCACTCCTAAAAAAACATTTTTACAGAATAGGGATGCCCCCCCATTGTTTCAGTCCGACTTAGACTCCCTGTGGTAAATAAAGGTCTTGAGAGTAGAGAATATAATTGATTGTGCTAAAAACAAAAAATATTGAGATAAAATTAAGCAAACTCAGTCGGAAAAATTACATTTAGCAACGACACGAATAACCAATTTAAAACCTCCCCCATAGCTTATGTTAGATATAACTCAGACTAATTATCTACTAAAACTGGTAGCGGAATCAACATTAAAACTGTTGATTATCGAAGACATGGCCGAAGATATGGAATTAATAGTGCTCGCCTTAGAAGCGGGGGGAGTAAATTTTAATTACGACACTGCCGAAACAGCAACAGAGTGCAGAAAACTGCTCCAAAATTGCAAGTACGATGCTGTACTATCCGATTACCGCCTTCCGGGCTTCAACGGTTTAGAAGTGTTGAAATTAATGCAGGAATTGAACCACGACATACCATTAATTTTAATAACGGGAAGTTTGGGAGAAGAAGCTGCAGTAGAGTGCATCAAAGCCGGAATGACTGATTACGTATTAAAAGGGCGGCTGTTTAGGTTGCCAACAGTCTTAGAACGATCGCTCCAAGAATACAAAATGCGGCGCCAGCAACAAGAAGCGATCGCCAAAATTCAGCGGCAAGCTCAGCGAGAAGCGATCGTCAACCGCATCCTCCAAGCCATGCGCTTCACCCTCGTACTAGACGAAGTGCTGCAAACCACCGCAGATCAACTGCACGAAGCTTTAGACATCACCGCCTGCGCGATCTTGCAGCCAGATGCTGAAGGCGGCATCAAAGTTCGATACATCAGCAAAGCATCCAACAGAGAACGGTTCGTCGGGCTAAATTGCAAAGTGGCCGAGCACTACCGATCCGGGCTCGCGGCCGGGGAAACCCTGATCATCGACGAGTTATCGACACTGTGCCCGTCCCTGCAAGAATCAGCAGAGTTCGTAGGGTTTCGCTCCGTCGCGATCGCCCCACTGCTCTACCAGCAGTCATTTTTGGGAGGAATTAGCCTCTATCAGTGCGATCGGGCGCGCTCTTGGAGCATCGAAGAACTGTCGCTGCTCAAAGCCATAGCCGATCAGTGCGCGATCGCGATCCACCAAGCCGAACTCTACCAACAAGCCCAAACTGAGCTTGCAGAACGCAAGCGCGCCGAAGCAGCAGTCTGCGGTATCCAGCAGCAGCTAGCCACAATGGCAGCCAACATTCCCGGCTCAGTCTACCGCACGGTGCTGCATCCAGATGGCACAATGTCCATGCCCTACATCAGTCCGGGCGTGCGCGAAGTTACTGGGTTCGGGGCCGAAGAAGTGATTTCGCACCCGGAACTCTTGACCGAAATCATCCATCCAGAGGACAAAAGCTCGTGTGACAGCAGGGTAGCAGCATCGAGAGCGAGTCTTTTGCCGTGCGATCGCCAGTACCGCATCGTTCTAAGATCTGGGGAGGTCAAGTGGGTGCAAGACAGCGCTAAATTTTCCAAAAACGAAAACGGCGACGTAATTATAGACGGAGTAGCCCTGGACATCAGCGATCGCAAACAAGCAGAATCAGCCCTGCGCCAAAGCGAACAGCGATTTCGCTCGCTGATTGAAAACGCCACAGACATCACGATCATTCTCGACGCCGAAGGAATCTTCCGCTACATCAGCCCTTCCGTCAAGCGAATTTTAGGATACGCGCCCCACCAGGCGATCGGGCGCAGCGCCTTAGACATAGTTCACCCCGACGACTGCGCCACGATCGCCGAAACCCTCCACAAAGCTATAAAAAACCCCAAAAGAAGCCAGTGTCCAGTTGAGTACCGAGTCCGCCACCGCAACGGTTCCTGGTGTTATGTAGAAGCTGTAGCCACGAACTTGCTGTACGATCCCGCAGTCAAGGGAATCGTGATTAATTGTCACGACATCACTCAGCGCAAACTCGCCGAGGAACAACTGCTGCACGATGCTTTCCACGACGCCCTCACCGGATTGCCGAACCGATCGCTATTTACCGATCGGCTGGAACACGCTCTGAGGCTGGCAAAACGCCGCAAAGACTACTTGTTTGCGGTACTGTTTCTCGATTTAGATAGATTTAAAGTAGTCAACGATTCCCTCGGCCACGCCATCGGCGATCAACTGCTAGTATCGATCGCGCGGCGTCTGGAAGCTTGTCTGAGGGTCGGAGATACAGTGGCCCGCCTCGGAGGTGACGAGTTTGTGCTGTTGCTAGAAGACATCGAGGGCATCAATGAAGCTACCACCATTGTCAACCGCCTGCAAAAGAAAATCACATCCCCTATCCTTCTAGACGGACACGAAGTATTTATCACCGCCAGCATCGGCATAGCTTTGAGTTCTGGCGAATACCTGGAACCGACAACCCTGCTGCGCGACGCCGATACAGCAATGTACCGCGCCAAAGAACTTGGCAGAGCCCGACACGAAGTTTTCAACAGTTCCATGCACGCCCACGCTTTGCGCTTGTTGCAGCTAGAAAACGACCTACGGCGGGCGATCGAATCAATTAGAGAACCCGCCAGAGAAGAAGAATTGCCCCCATCCCCCGAATCAGTCTTACCTCCCTTATCCGCAGCGCCCCAGTTTATTATTCACTACCAGCCGATCGTGTCGATCGCCACTAACACAATTACCAGTTTTGAGGCCCTAGTGCGCTGGCAGCATCCAGAACGCGGCTTAGTTTCCCCCGGCGAATTCATCACCATCGCCGAAGAAACCGGCTTGATCGTACCCCTCGGCCGCTGGGTACTCCGCACAGCTTGCCACCAAATCCGCCAGTGGCAGCAGGTATTTCCCAGCAACCCCCCCTTGAGCGTTAGCGTCAACATTTCTGTCAAACAGTTTTCTCAGCCAGATTTAATCGAATACATCGACCAAGTTCTCGCAGAAACTAACCTCGACGGCAGCAGTTTAAAACTAGAAATTACCGAAAGCGTACTCATAGAAAATTCCGAATCAGTAACAGCAATGCTGGTGCAACTCAGAGCCCGAAACATACACTTGTGCATTGACGACTTTGGCACCGGCTATTCATCGCTTTCCTACCTGCACCGCTTTCCCACCAATACATTAAAAATAGATCGCTCTTTTGTTAGCAGGATGGGAGGTGAGTTCGATTTCAGTAAAGGAGGGATTGACCCCACAGAAATTGTGCGGTCGATCGTTACTTTGTCCCACAATTTAGGCATGGATGTAGTAGCCGAAGGAGTCGAAGAAGCCTCGCAACTATCTATACTCAAAGGGTTAAAATGTGAGTACGCCCAGGGATTCTTTTTCTCAAAGGCAGTAGACTCTCAAACAGCAGCAGCCCTCATCCGACAGCAAGCAGAAAATCAGAATTTGCTGACATTTAGTTTGTTAGAGAAAGGTCATTAAAAAAACACGGCATTTTCTGAGTCCCGTTTCAGCATAAAATCTTAAAATATTTTAAAGCTGTGCCTAACTGGCGTCAGTTAATAACTACGGCATCCAAATCACTGTCAACGACCCAGATCTCAAGACACGCTTGCTTCGGGCCTAAGACTTAAACCATAGTTGACCAGAGGCGTACCTGCGTACTACGTTAACGGTAAGAGTTAAAAACCTACCAGGGAATGCTCTCGCTAGTTCCTTGCCAAGCGAAATTTAGGATTAAACAGACTTATTGGGTTAAATCAGTTTCCTAGATATAGTACCGGCTGTTAACGAAGGCGCAAGCTAACATTACCCCTCTCATAGAGGCTCATAAAGGAGCAAACATTATGCGATCGCTGGTTGCGACTTTGGATGTGGTAATTGTCCCACTGAAAGTACATTACAAAAGTACACTCCCATCTAGCAATCCCCGTGTAATGGAAAGATTCACGGCGGTTAAAACCGCCTAGCCGTTTCCCTCTCAGGTCTAAAGACACGCTCGTTTCCCACTTACCGAATTTTTTTATGACTATTGGCTACCTCGCACTCGTTCTCCACGCCCACTTGCCTTTTGTCCGCCACCCCGAAAGCGACTACGTTTTAGAAGAAGAATGGCTGTTTGAGGCGATCGCGGAAACCTACATTCCCCTGCTGCAAGTTTTTGAAGGACTCAAGCGCGACGGCATCGACTTTAAAATTACCATGAGCATGACGCCGCCCTTGGTTGCCATGCTGCGCGACCCCTTGCTGCAAGACCGCTTCGACGACCACTTGGCTAAACTCGAAGAATTAGCCGATCTCGAAATCGAACACAACAGCGGAAACGGCCACCTCCGCTATTTAGCTGAACATTACGCCACCCATTTCTCTCAAGTCCGCAACTTTTGGGAAAAGTACGATCGAGATTTAGTCAAAGCCTTCAAAGAACATCAAGATACCAACAACCTCGAAATCATCACCTGCGGTGCCACCCACGGCTATTTACCGCTGATGAAAATGTACCCCGAAGCAGTTTGGGCACAAATTCAAGTAGCCTGCGACAACTACGAAGCAAACTTCGGCCGCCGACCAAAAGGCATTTGGCTGCCCGAATGCGCCTACTACGAAGGCTTAGAACGGATGTTAGCCGACGCCGGCCTCCGCTACTTTCTCACAGACGGTCACGGCATCCTCTACGCCCGCCCGCGTCCCCGCTACGGCAGCTACGCCCCGATTTTCACCGAATGCGGAGTCGCAGCCTTCGGCCGGGATCACGAATCCTCGCAGCAGGTTTGGTCTTCGGAAGTCGGCTATCCAGGCGCGGCCGAATACCGCGAATTCTACAAAGATTTGGGCTGGGAAGCTGACTACGATTACATTAAGCCCTACATCATGCCCAACGGCCAGCGGAAAAATACGGGGATTAAATATCACAAAATCACCGGTCGCGGATTGGGTTTAGGCGATAAACAGTTGTACGATCCGTACTGGGCAAGGGAAAAAGCAGCCGAACACGCCAGCAACTTTGCTTTCAACCGGGAACGCCAAGTCGAACACCTCAACGGCATTATGCAGCGTCCGCCGATTATTGTTTCGCCTTACGACGCCGAACTTTTCGGTCACTGGTGGTACGAAGGGCCTTGGTTCTTAGATTACCTGTTCCGCAAGAGTTGGTACGACCAAAATACCTACGAGATGACGCACTTAGCCGATTATTTGCGGGGAAATCCGACTCAGCAAGTGTGCCGCCCATCTCAGTCTAGCTGGGGTTTCCGGGGTTTCCACGAATATTGGCTCAACGATACCAATGCTTGGATTTACCCGCACTTACACAAAGCTGCGGAACGGATGATTGAGTTGGGAAGCATGGAACCTGCGGATGAATTGCAGTGGCGCGCTTTGAACCAGGCGGCGCGGGAAGTGCTGCTAGCTCAATCTTCTGACTGGGCATTTATCATGCGTACAGGAACGATGGTGCCCTATGCAGTGCGGCGGACTCGATCGCACTTAATGCGCTTTCACAAGCTTTACGATGAAGTGAAAGAAGGGAAAGTTGATTCGGGTTGGTTGGAGAAGGTTGAGGAGATTGATAATATTTTCCCTGAAATTAACTATCGCGTTTATCGATCGCTTTAAGCAAACTTCCAGCAAATTCCCGACCGATTAAAACCCGCCAGCGCGGGTTTTTTTCATACACTAGCTTTGTAGGGTGCGTGAGAACGAGAAATCTTCAACTACCAACGATGAGGCTATTTCTCACGCACCGCACGGTCGCATTACAGGTGATCGTAGATATTTGGAAGATCAAGAGGTTCAGACCTGTTCGACATCCGAATATAAAATTCAAGTTTCTTTTCGTTCGTTTTCTGTAGCCAAGCTTTTTTAGCCGATTTTTTTATATCAATCGCGCAGACATCTTTGCCATCAATTTTTTCAAACCGAATTTTAATCTGCTGAGTAAAGTTGCTGCCAATATGTTTACAAATTGAATCAATAATTGTCCGCTCTAGCTGATCCAGATTTCCATTTGACAGTAAAGACAAATCCTTTTCAAGCCCGAAAATATTACCATTATCTTCAACGCCGATAATGAGAGTTCCACCTTCAGAATTAAGAAATGCAGCAATTGTCTTAAGAGTGCTAAATATTAAGTCTTTATTCTTACAATCGCGCTGAACATCCCACTGAAAGGTACTCTTATACTCCAGGCGATCGCTTTCAGGGAGTTTGATCAACTCAGAAATTGGGCGCAGTTCGCCAATTTTTCTGATCGTTGTTAAAAAGCGGCGTAGTTGTCGTTCCTCAATCTGTCGTTTCAATATTTCTTCTGTATCTGCTGCATCGATTACTGTTTTGTTAATCACGGCAATGTACTGACCAAAATATGTTTGCTCCAACGTTTCTATATTCTCGTTAATCCACTGCTCATTCTGAACGTTACCCCAACGGTTGAAATAGGCGATCGCATCCTGAATCGATTCATGAAGTATATCGAAAATATTACCTCGCATATTTTTAGAAATATAGTCCCATGCGCCCATCTTGAAAGCAGCGCGGCAATCTGAAACTGTATCATTGGCAGTCAAGATAATAACTACAGAAGAAAGATTTCGGGCTTTCACTTCGTCAATAACAGCAAATCCACTGTCATCCTGCTCCATTCGCATATCTGCAATAATTACGTCAAAGGGATTTCCCAACTTCTCTTTAGCTTGAGCAACACTGGTAGCCGTTTCAATCTGCTCATAGCCATAGTCCCCAAGCCATTCTAGTAACTCATTCAAAAATCGAGGATTGTCTTCTACCAACAGCAAATGAACATTTTTAGTTTGCATATTATCTTACACCTCTTCCTCAAGATAAGGAATATAAATTTCAAATCTAGCTCCATCTTGTCCCGTTTCCCGAATATAGCCCTTCATCTGGGTCAGCGTTTTACGGATAATGAACAGCCCTAATCCGCTACCTTTACCCTCCTGAGAGGTGGTTTTTAGGGGTTGAAATATCCAATCTTTATGATACTCTGGAACGCCCTTACCATCATCAGCAAATTCAAGAAACAGATATTTTTGCTCTCCAGGGACATTCATTCCCCGAATTCCTGATGGGTTGACCACATCTTGGGAGGTGATACGAATGGTCAATTTCGGCTGGTCAGCATTGTGCTTCAGAGAATTTTCGACCAGTTCATTCAATGCACTCTTTATTTTTTCCTGATCTCCATAGAACTGAGAGTCACCGTTTCTTATGTCTAGAAGAATGCAAGCATTATCAATACGGCAAGTTATTTCCCATTTTTCAAAGAGTTCCTTGACATGAAAAAGGTGATTTTTGATAGAGATACCTTCGTTGATAGCTTTCAAGTCATTGAGAGCACTCTGGGTTAGTTCCAGTTGTGTCAGCAATTTATCAAACTGGGCGTAATGCTCGTCATTAGGTGATAACTTTCGGATGGATCGTATAGTCTTCGACTTGATCACAGCCAATTCGTTATTCACAAAGTCAGAGATATCATGGGCAGTTTTGGAAATGACCGTCAAAATCCTCCGATAGTCGTCATTAGAAATAGTTTCAATCTCAGATTTTTGTGCTTTCTTGCGTTTGTCAACCTCTTGGAAGACATCTTCAATCGCTTGAATAATACCGTTTAATAAGGGATCTTCGCTATCGGAGCGATGTGAAATTCGATAAGCAATTGCTTTAAGGATGCTGATCTCATTGGCGATTTTGTGATACATCGCCCGATTGAGCATTTCCGTGTCGCTTAATTCACTTGGGACATCAGTTTTGACCATTTCAAAGTAGTCTTGCTCACTAAAGTTAAGAATCAGCATTTCCCTTGCCTGATTGTAGCGCGGAGAATCTTTGTCGATTTGTCGCAGCATTTGAATGGCTGTATCGTTATGAGGATCGCTGGCAAAAATATTTCTAGCACTGTGGAGCCATGTTTTCTCTTTGTCATCCGAGTTTGCAATTGCTGCCTCGAAATATTCGTCACCTTTCTCTCGTTGCTTAATGCAGTAGTATATCCTACCTAAATTGAGCAGAATTATATTAGCTTCATATTGACTCAGAAGATCCATTTTTATTGCAGATAACTGGTTAATTGCCTCTTGGTACTTTCCTAATCTTTCTAGTGCAGGAAAATAGTTAAAATAAATAAAATCGTTTCGTATATTATGATTTTTTAATCCCATTTCTAGTGCCTTTTTAAAGAATGGCAAAGCCTTCTCATCCTGACCAATGGAAGCTAAAGTAATAGCATAACTACTGATAGTTTTCGGATTATTAGGTTCAATTTGTAGCGCTCGCTCAAACAACGGCCAAGCTTTCTCATACTCACGAATCCAAGTCAAAGCATAGGCATAACTACTGAGAAGTTTCGGATTATTAGGTTCGATTTGTAGCGCTCGCTCAAACAAAAGCCAAGCTTTTTCATGCTGATTATTTGAAATCAAAGCATAAGCATAACTATTGAGTGTTATCACATTATTAGGTTCAATTTGAAGCGCTCGCTCAAACAACTGTAAAGCTTTCTCATGCTGATTATTTAAAATCAAAGCATTGGCATAACTATTGAGTGTTATCAGATCATTAGGTTCAATTTGAAGCGCTCGCTCAAAGAACTGTAAA